>CANGMW010000001.1 GCA_947454695.1 Comamonadaceae bacterium
TCCAGCCTTGAGATTCCTTTGAACACCCGCTCCACCTTGGATTTACTTCGCGATGCCTCTCCCATCAGCCTAGGGGAGATCGCCTGGCGCGTCGGCTTTGTGATGGCGGCTTTCAACCTGCTGATCGTGGCGCTGGCTGCCACCCGGGTCAACCCCAGGGTGGGAAGAACTGGCAACTTGGTCTTTTCTTTGCTCTTGTTTCAGGTGTATTTGAACTTTCTGACCTTGGGACAAAACTGGATTGCCTCCCAAGCGGTCAGTTTTTTAACCTTCAACGCGCTCTTGCATGGCGGCGCCTTTTTATTGGCGCTGCTGTGGCTGGCCAAGGTACACCACAACTGGAGCTGGCGCAGTCTGTTCGCGCTTCAGCACCCTCCCATTCGCAAGGCAGTGGCATGAAAACGCTTAGCCGATTGATTCATGCAGAGGTGTTTTCTGCGGTAGCGTTTGTGACGCTTGGATTTTTGGCGCTGTTTAGTTTTTTTGACTTCGTCGATCAGTTGCCTTCGGTTGGCAAAGCGGGGACTTTGTCGGACTACAAATTGCCCCAAGCTGCCAGCTATGTGGCGCTGCTGATTCCCAATCACTTGTACGAATTGCTGCCCATCACGGTATTGATCGGGACAATTTTTGTAATGACCCGACTCGCGCAAAGCTCTGAGTTCACGATTTTGCGCACCAGTGGCTTGGGCCCTTGGCGCGCCTTGCGCACTTTGCTGGTGACCGGGGTCACGTTTGTGGTGGTGACCTTTGCCATCGGTGACTACTTGGCGCCTTGGGCGGACAAAACGGCCCAGTTACTCAAAGCGCGCTTTGAAGGCGCTTTAACGGTGGGTCAAACAGGTGCCTGGCTGCGCGAGAAACAAGCCTACGCGCAGTTTGCAGTGAATGTCAGCGCCCTGGACGCCGATGGCAGCATGCGAGGTGTGCGTATTTTTGAATTTGACAACCAGAACTTGCTGGTTTCCATGACCCGTGCGCCCAAAGCCGAGTTTGGTCTCAACGATGCCTGGCTGCTCAAAGAAGCTCAGCGGACCGAGTTTCAAGCGCGGTCCGGCGGGTCATCCGAAATTAACCGATTCACCTCTGAAACGATGCGCTGGCCTACGGACATCACGGCGGAAATGGTGTCTGCGGCGGTGCTCAAACCCGAGCGCATGAGCACCATCGACTTATTTCAGTACATCCGTCACCTCAATGCCAATGGGCAGTCTGCCGAGCGCTATGAAATCGAATTCTGGAAGAAGGTTTTTTACCCCTTGAGTTGCCTGGTGATGGTGGTGCTGGCCTTGCCGTTTGCCTATTTGCATTTCCGCAACGAAGGCATTTCGATCTACGTGTTTGGTGGGGTGATGGCCGGTATCAGCTTCTTTTTCCTCAACAACGTGTTTGGCTACATCGGTGAGCTAAGGCATTGGGTTCCGTGGCTCACTGCAGCACTGCCCGGCATGATTTATTCCGTTATCTCACTCACTGCATTCGCGTGGCTGGTGCTGCGCCGATGAGGCCATCCATCACAAGCCAGTCCTTATGAGCCAATCTACTTCCCCTCAGGGCGTCATCCTCTTTGCACACGGGTCCCGGGATCCTTTGTGGCACCGCCCGATGCAGCAGGTCGCCCAGCGCGCACTCGCCCTCAATCCCAAGACCGTCGTGGCCTGTGCGTACTTGGAGCTCACCTCGCCGGATTTGCCAAGTTGCGCCGCCGATATGGTCGCTCAGGGCGTGCAAGCCATCACGGTGGTGCCGATGTTTTTAGGCGTGGGCCGGCACGCCCGTGAAGATTTGCCACTTCTGATGCAAAGCATTCAAGCGCAATATCCCCAGGTGTCGTTCACGCTTCAAGCCGCCATTGGCGAGCACCCCTTGGTTGTGGAGTTGTTGGCCCAGATCGCTTTATCCTGACACCTCAAGCAAGCATGAATTAGAACCACCTGCACGGTACGTACAATCCCGCAAGCCCTTCGGCCACTGGGCTCTCCCATTCATGACATCCAAACCTTCAAGCCAATCCAACTTCTTGCTGCTCGTGCTGGCGTCTTCGCTGGTGGTGGCCCTTTTGCCCGTGCTGTGGCCGCAAATCGATTTGCTTGTGGCTGGTTTCTTTTTAAAGTCCCACCCTGAGTTGCAAACAAACCCCGGCGTTTGGGTGAATCTGATCAATGAATTCACCCCGGACTTGTTTCGCAGCGTGGCCATCGCCTTGCTGATTGGCTGGCTACTGGTGGTGCTGAGCCGCCGCTGGAAGCGTTCAGCTTTGGCATTGGCATTTGTCGGCTTTTCATTGTTGCTGGGGCCGGGTCTGGCCACCTGGGCGGTTAAAGAACACCAGTTGCGCGCGCGCCCCTTTGACGTGGTGGAGTTTGGCGGGCAACGGCAGTTCACGCCGGCCTTGGAGCAAGCCAATCAATGCAACGTGAATTGCGCTTTTGTCAGTGGCCATGTGGCCTGTGGTTTTTTCTTCGCCTCGCTCATGCTGCTGGATCCGCGGCGACGGCGCTGGTGGCTAGCATCTGGCGTGGTTGCAGGCCTCGTCATTGGCTATGCGCGCATGTCGGTCGGCGCGCATTGGCTCAGCGACGTGTTGTGGGCGTTTCCCATCACCCTGGCCAGCAGTTGGCTGGTCTGGCGTGTACTGGTGGTGTTCTATAAAAATGAATTGCCCCGAGAATTGGCATAAATCATGACTTCTCCTTTGGCCATGGCCCGATCTTTGGTGGTGTTGATGCGCCCGCATCAATGGCTGAAAAACGTCTTTGTGTTCGCGGGTTTGTTGTTCAGCCCCAACTGGCGTGATGGGGCCCTGATGGGTCCGATCCTGAGTGCCTTTGCTGCCTTTTGCTGCTTTTCAAGTTTGGTTTACATCATCAATGACTGGCGTGACCGGTCCAGCGACGCACAGCATCCCGAAAAACGTCTGCGGCCCTTGGCCAGTGGCGCGGTGCCTTTGTCACTGGCTTTTGTTTTAGCCAGTGCTTTGCTCTTTGCCGGATTGGGTTTGGCGGCGGGCAACACCCCCTTGCTGGGGCTGCTGGCTGTTTATGTGGCCTTGAACCTGGCTTACTCCTGGGGGCTCAAACACGTTCCGGTGGTGGATGTGTCCATCATCGCCAGTGGCTTCATGTTGCGCTTGCTGGCGGGCACGCTGGCGGTGGGTATTCCGCCCTCACGATGGCTTTTGCTCACGGGACTTTTCATTGCCTTGTTTTTGGGTTTTTCCAAACGCAAGGCCGAAAGTTTTCATGACGCGGCACTGCAACGTCATGTCATGCAGCATTACCCCGCATCTCTGCTGGACACCTATGTGGCCGTCACCATGACGGCCACTCTGATGACCTACAGCCTGTATGCGACCAGCCCGGAGACCCTGTTGCTCCACGGTGAGCGGCTGGTCTACACCGTGCCGGTGGTGATCTTTGGCATGCTGCGTTATGCCTATCAAGTCCAGCGTGGTCGCGGTGAAGACGTCGCCCGTGATCTGCTTCGCGATCCTTGGATCTTGCTCGCCTTAATGTTTTGGCTGCTGATTTTCTTGTTCCCTCGTTTTTGAACGTCAGTCACATGGATCCCGTTGCCATGAGCAAGCCAAGCGTCGTCCATCTTCCCGACATGTCTAAGCCCCGGCTGATGCGCTGGCTCCTGCTCGTTGGTTTGTCGGCGTTCTTGCTGCGCCTTTGGATCTCCATGGCCTTGCCAGTGACCGGGGACGAGGCTTATTTTTATTGGTGGGGTATTTTTCGTGACTGGGGCTATTACGACCATCCGCCTATGGCCGGCTGGTGGATGAGCGCTATGCAGACCACGCTGGGGCATGCCCCGTGGGCGATTCGTTTACCGGCTGTGCTCTTGCCTGTGGCGATGGGTGCGGTCATCTGGTGGACCTTTTTGCCCCTGGACCGGGACCGCGCCGGCTGGGCTGTGCTGTTGTTCTGGCTGGCGCCGCTGAACTGGCTCAATGCCTTGATCACCACCGACACGCCGCTGATGTTCTGGTCGCTGTTGTCGATGGCCTGCCTGGTGCGCGCCGAACTCGTTCCCAAAGACCATGCGCCGCGATGGGGTCTGTACACCGCCAGCGGCCTGTTTCTGAGTTTGGCCTTCCTGTCTAAATATTTTGCCGTGGTACTGGGGTTTGCCTACGTCGTGTACTTTGTCTTGTACCGGCGTGATCGTTGGCCCGCGCTGTTGCTGTTGTGCTTGTGTGCCCTGCCCGGACCTTTGATCAACTTGGCCTGGAATGCCTCACATGGCTGGGCGAACATCATGTTCAACGTGTTTAACCGACATCAAAGTTCCGGGGTTGAGCTGCACAAGCCGCTGCTTTACTTAGCCATGCTGGCCTATTTGGTCACACCGGGCGCGCTTTGGTTGATCTTCAAGCATCGGCGGGTGTGGCGTGATGCCTGGGGTTCCAAGCCGGCAGTTTCAAAACTGGTGGTGTGTTTGTTGGTGGTACCCCTGGTGTTTTTTGGATGCTTGTCTTTGAAGAAGGTGGTGGGCTTGCATTGGGTGTTTTCTTTTTACCCGATGCTCTTCGTCTTCATGGCGTTCAGCTTGCCCAAGGCGAGCTTGAAACGATGTGCTCAGGCATTGGCGGCATTTACCGCCTTACACGTGTTGATCGTGGGGCTAATCGCAACCACGTCATTGGAACAGTGGCAAGGTAAGTCCCACTACTTTTCACTTGTCCGCGCCTTTCGTACTGCCCAAATCCTCGAAAAATTCGATTCTCCCGGGACCGTTTTGATGGCAGACGCCTACTCGCCCGCTTCGGTTTACGGCTATGTGCGTGAGCGCTATGTGCCGGTCTTTGGCCCAGGCAGTTTTCACGCGCGGCAAGATGATTTTGAAACCGACTTTTCACAATTTCAAGGTCAAACCATCCGTGTGCTGCTGTCCGATCCAGCCGTGTTGTCCGACTTTGCGCCCTACTTTGATTCGGTGAAAGCCGTCCAGATTGAGCAAGACGGCGCAACGTTTTACGGCGTAGAAGGCGTCAACTTCAACTATCCCGCCTACCGTGATGGTGTGTTGCGTTGGGTGTACCAGCGCTACTACAACATCCCCAGCTGGTTACCCATGACAGACTGCCCGTTTTGTCGCAAAGTATGTGGCGAACCGAGGTGTGCGCCATGAACGCACCAACGCCGACCTTGATGAATCCAAGTGCTGAGCGCGTGGTGATCGCGGCCTTTGATTTTGATGGCACCTTGACGCGGGGCGACACCTTGATCCCCTTTTTGCGTCGCAGTCTGGGCCTCGGGCTGTTTTGCCGAGCCCTGGTCTTGAGTTCGCCTTGGCTCATGGCTTACCTGTTGCGCTTGATCAGCAACGAAAGGGCCAAAGCCCGTTTGCTGCGCGTGAGTGTGGCAGGTTGGTCCCGACAGCAGGCATTGCTCCGGGCTGAACAGTTCGTCAGGCAAGCTCTGCCCGCCATGTGGCGTGGCGCGGCTTTGCAACAACTGCGCGACCACCAGCAACGCGGTCACCGGTGTGTGCTCGTCAGTGCTTCGCCCGATCTTTATCTGGAAGCGGTGGCACGGACTTTGCGCGTCGATGGTTTGATCTGCACCCGCATGGCGGTCGATCACGGCTTGTACACCGGTGACCTGTCCACCCCGAATTGTTATGGCCCGCAAAAAGTGATCCGCTTGGAAGCCTGGCTGCGCGACCATATCGGCGCTCAAGCCTTTGAGTTGTACGCCTATGGCGACTCAGCGGGTGACCGCGAGCTGCTGGCGATTGCCGACCACGCCTGGCTTCGAGGACGTCCTCAGGGGGGAAAGTGATTGGTCGGGCATAATGAAGGCCAGTTTTAGCTGGATTTCGATATGAACCTTCACCAATTCCGATTTGTCCAGGAAGCGGCCCGACACAATTTGAACCTGACCGAGGCGGCCAAAGCACTGCACACCTCGCAGCCGGGGGTGTCCAAGGCCATCATCGAGCTGGAAGAGGAATTGGGCATCGAGATTTTTGCCCGTCACGGCAAACGACTCAAACGTATCACCGAGCCAGGCCAGCATGTGCTCAAGAGCATCGAGATCGTGATGCGTGAACTGGGCAACCTCAAGCGCATCGGCGAGCAGTACAGCGCGCAGGACAACGGCACCTTGTCGATCGCCACCACCCACACCCAGGCCCGCTATGTGCTGCCCGAACCAGTGGCCAAATTGCGCGCGGCCTACCCCAAAGTCAATCTGAGCCTGCACCAGGGCACACCCGATCAAGTCGCGCGCATGCTGATCGACGATGTGGCCGAAATCGGCATCGCCACCGAGTCCTTGTCGGATTACAGCGAACTCGTTACCCTGCCCTGCTACGAGTGGCAGCATGTGCTGGTGTTGCCGGCCGACCACCCCTTGGCGGGCAAAGCCCGGCTCACCCTGGAAGACATCGCCGCCGAGCCGATCATCACCTACCACCCGTCTTTCACCGGCCGCACCCGGATCGACAACGCGTTTGCCGCGCGCAAACTTCAGCCAAGGATTGCCCTGGAAGCCATTGATTCCGATGTGATCAAGACCTACGTCAAGTTGGGCATGGGCATTGGTATCGTGGCGGAAATGTCGGTGCGTGAACTGAGCGACAAAGGCACAGACGGTGAACTGGTGATCCGTCCTTTGGGCCAACTTTTTGGTCAGAACGTGACCCGGGTCGCGTTCAAGCGCGGGGCCTATTTGCGCAATTTTGTTTTTGATTTCGCTGAGCTATTGAGTGATCGCCTCACCCGCGATCTGGTCGCGCGTGCCATGACCGGGCATGTGAACGACTACGAGCTTTGAACCTCCTTTCGCCGCCGCCACTTCTACACCACTCACTTCCCGCTGACGCACCATGACGCCCCATCTCGACTCCCGTTTGCCCAAGGTTGGCACCACCATCTTCACCGTCATGTCGGGCCTGGCGACTGAAAAAGGTGCGGTCAATCTGGGACAAGGATTCCCCGACTTCAACTGTGACCCGCGCTTAGTTCACGATGTGACGCACGCCATGACCGAAGGGCTTAACCAGTACCCGCCGATGACCGGCGTTCCGGTTTTGCGGGACGCGATTGCGGCCAAAATCCAAAACCTGTACGGACGCCGCTACGACCCGGTGACTGAAATCACCGTCACGGCCGGCGCCACACAAGCGATTCTCACGGCCATTTTGGCCATCGTGCACCCGGGCGATGAGGTGATTGTTCTGGAGCCTTGCTACGACAGCTATGTACCCAATATTGAACTCGCCGGTGGCGTGGTGGTGCGCGTGCCGCTCACGCCCGGCACCTTCCGGCCTGACTTTGACAAAATCTCGGCGGCCCTCTCCCCTAGGACCCGCGCCATCATCGTCAACTCCCCCCACAATCCCAGCGGCACGGTCTGGACCGAAGATGAGATGCGCCAGCTGCAGGACCTCCTGGCACCCACCAATGTGTTCTTGATTTCCGACGAAGTCTATGAGCACATGGTGTTCGATGGTCGCGCCCATCAAAGCGCTGCGCGTTTCCCGGAATTGGCCGAGCGAACCTTCATCGTCTCCAGTTTCGGCAAGACTTACCATGTGACCGGTTGGAAAATCGGCTTTGTCGCCGCCCCGGCCGCCATGTCGGCCGAATTCAGAAAAGTGCACCAGTTCAATGTGTTCACGGTGAACACACCGGTGCAATTTGGCCTGGCCAGCTTCATGGCCGACCCCAAGCCATACCTGGAACTGCCCGCCTTTTACCAGCGCAAGCGCGACCTGTTCCGCGAAGGCTTGCAGCGCACACGCTTCAAACTGCTGCCCAGCGAGGGCACCTATTTCCAGTGCGTGGACATCTCCGCCGTGAGTGATCTGAAGGAAGCAGAATTTTGCATGTGGCTCACCACCGAGATCGGCGTGGCGGCTATTCCCCTGTCGGCCTTTTACGATGCCGGCTTTGATCAGCGGGTGGTGCGTTTTTGCTTTGCCAAGAAAGACGAAACTTTGCAACTCGCCCTGGAGCGGCTGGCCAAGTTATAGGCTTGCCCGTCGCGACTCACGTCGCGCAATCCAGATGGTCGAGACGGAGATGACCAAGCCACCCACGAGCGTCGAATTGGCGGGTTGGTCCGAGAACACCAGCCACCCCATGATGCTGGCCCACACCAGTTCCAAAAACTTCAAAGACTGCGTGGCCGAGATATCCACCAAGCCATAAGAACGCGTCAGGCAGTAGTGCGCGGCACTGCCCATCACGCCGCAGGCCAAGTAGCCTCCCCACTGCAACAGCGTGGGGGTCTGCCAGTTCAGCACGGCCAAGGGAATGCTCAAAACGGTCACCGTCAGGGCTTGCCACAAGACAATCACCCCGGCCGTTTCATAGCGCGTCAAGGCCTTGGTGATGAGGAACGAGGCCGCAAACATGGGCACGGAGGCCAACATGATCAGGCTGTACACGCCGCTGCTGCCGTGTCCGCTGAAGTTAGGCCCCATCACAACCACCACGCCGGTGAAGCCAATGGCCGCGGCCAGCCAGCGCTCCCAGTGCATCGATTCGCGTAAGAACAACCACGCGCCGATCATGATGAAAATCGGCGTGGTGAAGCTGATGGCCGTCATCTCTGCCAAGGAAATTTTCGGCAACGCTACAAACCACAACCCTAGACCGACGGTGTGCACAATCCCGCGCGTAAATTGGCCGCCGATATTGACCGGCATGAAAGTTTTCACACCATAGCGCCAGACCAGGGGCAGCATCACCACCACCCCGCACAGGTAACGCAAAAACTGCGATTGGAAAGGATCCAACTGGCCTGTCAGCAAGCGCGCCATGGTGTTGAGTTGGACAAAAAATATTCCCGCCAAAAGCGTCCACAACAGGCCCTTGACCGCGGGATCCAGACGCGCGACATGGTGGCGGGTCAGCGCGAAGCGTCGCTGAAGCCCACTTCGCTGATGGGGGGCTACGGGACGTTTTTTGAATGGCATGCAGGTAGTCTAGAGGTAGCGGCGTCGAGCCACGGTCGCCAGAGGGACGGGGGCGGCTTTTTCTTGGCTTCAGCTGTTGAGTTGTTGCCAGGCTTTGTCCAGTCGCTTAACACTGACCGGCTGGGGTGTGCGCAATTCCTGGGCGAAAAAGCTGACGCGCAATTCTTCCAAGAGCCAGCGAAATTCCTGCAATCGCGCGTCCATCACGCCCCGGCGGTCGGCCACCAGCCGCCAGTAGCGCTGCTCCAAGGGCCGCAGCTCTGCCAGCTTGGCCGCATCACGCGCGGGGTCGGCCCGGTATTTGTCTAAGCGCAAGGTGATGGCCTTGAGGTAGCGCGCCATGTGCTGCAACTGCGCCCAGGGCGTGAGCGCGATGAAGCGCTTGGGCATGAGACGCTGCAACTGCTGGGTGCAGTCGGCCACGGCATCCACAGCAGACTTGCTGTCCTTGATTTTGCGCGCTGCGGTGCTGTATTCGGTCAAAACAACGGCGGCCAGTCGCGCCACTTCACTGGCAATCAGCGTCAGGCGCCCTCGCCCCTCTTCAAGCCGGCGCTTGAAGCTGGCCTCGTCCACGGGCCAAGGCTCCAGCAAGAAAGCGCGGTCCAGCGCCACATCCACGATCTGGGTGCGCAATTCATCGACCGTGCCGCCACCGGTGCCGTCTGCGTTGCGCCCGACCTGCATGAAGGTGGTTCCCATTTTTTGCAGGTCCGGGATATTTTTCTCCAGGTACTTCAGGGCATCTTTGATCTGCAAACCAAACAAGCGACGAAGACCTGCCCGGTGCTTGCTGGCGGCTGAATCAGGCTCGTCAAAGACCTCGATGCCCACCGCATCCCCCAGATCGATCAAGGCAGGAAAGCCAATCAGCGTTTGACCGCCCTTGCGGATTTCCATCAACTCGGGCAACTCGCCAAATGTCCAGGCGGTGTAGCGCTGCTCGGCGTTGGAGTTGCTTGAATTAGCCCGCACGGCTGAGCTCGGCTGCCCTGCTGGGTTGTTCGCTTTATGGCCCTTGCTTGGTGTCGCCCCCGGCGCCACATCGCCTTTGCTCACCGGCTGCGGGTTTGATGCCGTGATTTGCGCTACTTTGAGCTGAGCCAATGCTTGAAACGCGCCACGGGCTTGACCACCCAGTTCGGCCTTGAGTGCGCCGATGTTGCGGCCCATGCCGAGCTGGCGGCCGTGCTCATCGACGACGCGCAAGTTCATGAAACTGTGCGGCGGCAGCATGTCCAATTTGAAGTCGCCGCGTTGGATATCCAGCGAGGTGGCATCGCGCACCAACTTGAGTACGGCATCGGTCAGCGAGCCGTGACCGAACTTTTCATCTTTGAGCAGCGTCTGAGCCATGTTGGCGGCGGTCTGCGGCAGCGGCACCAGGCGTGAGCGCGGGCGCTGGTGAAGGGTTTTGAGCAGGGCCTGAATTTTGTCCTTGAGCATGCCCGGCACCAGCCACTCGCAGCGCTCATCCTGCACCTGGTTGAGCACAAACAAAGGCACGGTGACGGTCAGGCCGTCGCGCGCATCACCGGGTTCATGCAAGTAGCCTGCAGCACAGTCCACGCCACCCAGGCGCAGGGTTTTGGGAAAGGCATTGGTGGTAATGCCCGCGGCCTCGTGACGCATCAACTCATCGCGGGTGAGAACCAGCAGCTGCGCTTGGTCCTTGCTGGCTTGCCGGTACCAGGTCTCAAAAGTATGGCCACTGCACACATCGGGCGGCAATTGCTGGTCGTAAAAAGCATAGATCAGCTCGTCATCGACCAGCACATCCTGGCGACGGGCCTTGTGCTCCAGATCCTGCACTTGGCGAATGAGCTTGCGATTGGCCGCCAGGAAAGGCAGCGTGCTGTCCCACTCCTCGCCCACCAGCGCCTCACGGATGAAAATCTCGCGGGCGCCTTGCGGATCGATGCGCCCGAAGTTCACGCGGCGTCCGTTGTAGATCACGATGCCGTACAAGGTGGCGCGCTCCAGCGAAATGACCTCCGCCGCCTTTTTTTCCCAATGCGGATCCAAAAACTGCTTCTTGAGCAGGTGTGCCGCCACCTGCTCCACCCACTGAGGTTCGATGTTGGCAATCCCCCGTCCAAACAAGCGGGTGGTCTGCACCAGTTCAGCCGCCACGATCCAGCGGCCCGGTTTTTTGCTCAGGTGTGCGCCGGGATGCCGGTAGAACTTGATGCCGCGCGCGCCCAGGTACTCCCCTGCGGCCACCTCTTCTTCGAGCTTGTAGCCAATGTTGCCCAGTAGCCCGGAGAGCATGGCCAGATGGATTTGCTCGTAACTGGCTGCCAGGGTGTTGAGCCGCCACTGGTGTTCAGCGACCACGGTGTGCAACTGCGAATGGATGTCGCGCCACTCCCGCACACGGCGCATGCTGACAAAGTTTTGCCGCAGCAGCTGCTCAAACTGCCGGTTCGAGAGTTTGTGCGTCGTTGGTGCCGCCGCCGGCGGTGCCCCGCGCGCAGGCACGGCTTGACGCTTGCCGGCTACGGACACATCTGATGGAGCGGCGCTGGCAGATGTGCCACCGCGCGCATTTTCCAGCCAGCGCCACAACTTCAAGTAGCCGCTGAATTCACTTTTCTCATCATCAAACTTGGCATGCGCCTGATCCGCTTGCGCCTGCGCCTCCATGGGACGGTCACGGGCATCTTGCACGGACAAAGCGGACGCAATGATCAGCACTTCATCCAAGGCGTTCAGGCTGCGCGCTTCCAAAATCATGCGGCCCACCCGGGGGTCCAGCGGTAAGCGCGAAAGCTCCTGCCCGATGGGCGTGAGTTCATTGGCGTCGTCCACCGCACCGAGCTCATGGAGCAGCTGATACCCATCGGTGATCGCACGGCTGGAGGGCGCATCGATGAAGGGGAAATCCTCCACCAGCCCTAAGCGCAAGGACTTCATGCGCAAAATCACACCCGCCAGCGAGCTGCGCAGGATTTCCGGGTCGGTGAAGCGGGGGCGCGCCGTGAAGTCTTTTTCCTCAAACAAGCGAATGCAAATGCCGTCGGCCACCCGTCCGCAGCGCCCGGCGCGCTGGTTGGCCGCCGCCTGACTGATGGGCTCGACCAGCAACTGCTCGACTTTGCTCCTGAAACTGTAGCGCTTGACGCGTGCTGTGCCGGCATCGATCACATACCGGATGCCGGGCACGGTGAGCGAGGTTTCCGCCACATTGGTGGCCAGCACAATGCGTCGGCCGTGGTGGCTGTCAAAAATGCGGTCTTGTTCGGCTTGCGACAAACGCGCAAACAGCGGCAGCACTTCGGCCCCTCGGGTCAGGGGGGCGTGACTCAGATGGCCGCGCAAATGGTCGGCGGCCTCACGGATCTCGCGTTCGCCGGGCAGGAACACCAAAATGTCGCCCTGGTCCTGGGGCGATCGCCAAAGCTCATCCACCGCATCAGCGATGGCCTCGTTCAGGCCGTGGTCGCGGCTTTCTTCGAAGGGGCGCCAGCGCTGTTCCACGGGAAAGGTGCGCCCGGAGACCAAGATCACCGGCGCCGGCTGACCTGGCGTGTTCCCTTTGGCAGGGCTGGCGAAATGCTTGGCGAAGCGGTCCGCGTCAATCGTGGCCGAGGTGATGATGACCTTCAGGTCGGGGCGCTTGGGCAGCAACTGGCGCAAATAGCCCAACAGAAAATCGATGTTCAGGCTGCGCTCATGCGCCTCGTCAATGATCAGGGTGTCATAGGCCCGCAACAGCGGATCGGACTGGGTCTCGGCCAGCAAGATGCCGTCCGTCATGAGCTTGACCGAGGCGTCGCGGGACAAACGGTCCTGAAAACGCACCTTGTAGCCCACCACCTCGCCCAGCGGCGTTTGCAGTTCTTCGGCGATGCGCTTGGCCACGGAACTCGCAGCAATGCGGCGCGGTTGGGTGTGTCCAATGAGTTGACCGCGCTCGCCGGGCGCGGCATTGCACTTGCCGCGGCCCATGGCCAGCGCAATTTTGGGCAGCTGGGTGGTTTTGCCCGAGCCGGTCTCTCCGCAGACGATGACGACTTGGTGCTGGGCGATCGCTGCCATGATCTCGTCGCGTTTACCCGACACTGGCAGGGCTGGCGGAAACTCGATTTTCAGGGTCTGGGGGTTCAAGGCTTAACTTCGTAGAGAATCGCTAATTATCCCTGCCCCACACCAGAGTCCTGCATGTCCGCTGTTTTTGACTTCACCTTTGTCCCCTGGTTCCGCTCGGTCGCGCCCTACATTCACATGCACCGCGGCAAGACCTTTGTCGTGGCCATTGCCGGGGAGGCCATTGCGGCGGGCAAGTTGCAGCATCTGGCACAGGACCTGGCCCTGATCCAAAGCATGGGCGTGAAGATCGTGCTGGTGCACGGTTTTCGCCCGCAGGTCAATGAGCAGCTCAAGGCCAAAGGCCATGAGCCCAAGTATTCCCACGGCATGCGCATCACCGACGAGGTGTCGCTGGACTGTGCCCAGGAAGCCGCCGGTCAGCTGCGCTATGAAATTGAAGCCGCTTTCAGCCAGGGCTTGCCCAACACGCCCATGGCCGGCTCCACGGTTCGGGTGCTGTCGGGCAACTTCATCACCGCGCGGCCGGTGGGCATCGTGGACGGCGTGGATTTCCAGCATTCGGGCCTGGTGCGCAAGGTCGATACCGCGGGCATCAAACGCACCCTGGACTTTGGTGCCATGGTGCTGCTCTCGCCCTTTGGTTTTTCACCCACCGGCGAAGCCTTCAACCTCACCATGGAAGAAGTAGCCACCTCCGTGGCGATTGCCTTGCAGGCCGATAAATTGATTTTCCTGACCGAAATCGCCGGCGTTCGCATAGACCCGCTCGCACCCGAGGGGGAAGACAACCCGATTGACACCGAGTTGCCGCTGGCCGCTGCTGAAAAATTATTGGCGTCTCTGCCCGACCCCAAACAACCCACCGACACCGCGTTTTACCTGCAGCACTGCGTGAAGGCCTGCAAGAGCGGCGTGGAGCGCAGCCACATCTTGCCCTTCTCGGTCGATGGCGCCTTGCTGCTGGAAATCTATGTGCACGACGGCATCGGCACCATGGTGGTGGATGAAAAACTCGAAGAGTTGCGCGAAGCCGCTTCAGACGATGTGGGCGGCATCTTGCACCTGATTGAACCGTTCGAAAAAGACGGCACGCTGGTCAAACGCAGCCGCACTGAAATTGAGCGCGACATCGGCAACTACACGATCCTAGACCATGACGGCGTGATCTTCGCCTGTGCGGCCCTGTACCCCTACCCCGAAGCGAAAACGGCCGAAATGGCCGCACTCACCGTCTCGCCGGAATCTCAGGGTCAGGGCGATGGTGAGCGGGTCTTAAAGCGCATCGAACACCGGGCTCGCGACATGGGCTTGGAGAGTATTTTTGTGCTGACCACCCGCACCACCCATTGGTTTTTGCGCCGTGGCTTTGTCCAAGCAGATCCCGATCAGTTGCCCGAGGCCCGAAAGCGCAAATACAACTGGGACCGCAAATCGCAGGTCCTGGTCAAAAAACTCACCTAAGCGAGTTCAGCCAAACGCCGGTTCTGCCGCGCGGTCAGGCGGGCGATGTCGGCCACATCCTGTGCCGACAGCTTGGGGCCGGGTTTGCGCACAGCGGCACTGGCAATCACCCCGCGTTCTGCCAGGATGTGCTTGCGCACCGCCAGGCCGATGCCGGTTTGCTGCTCATAACGAGCCAAGGGCAAGTAAGCATCGAACAAGTCATGGGCGCGTTCCGTCTCACCACGGGCATGCGCCGCGCACACCTCCACCATCATTTCGGGATAAGCAAAACCGGTCATCGCGCCATCGGCACCGCGGCTGAGTTCTTCGGGCAGAAACAGTCCGCCGCCGTTGCCCGTCAGGATGGACACGCGGCGCAACTCGCCTTTTTGGCTGGCGGCCCGAAGCGCCGAGAGCTTGGTCAGACCGGGAGAGTCTTCGTGCTTGAGCATCACGCAGTGCGGTGAGCTCTGGATGATCTTCATGATCACCCCGGTCGACATTTGAACGCCGGTAGCCACCGGGTGGTCTTGCAAGACCCAGGGCACCTGGGGCCCCAGTGTTTCGTTGACCATGTCGAAATAGGCCAGGATTTGGTCATCGGTGCGCACGGTCGAGGGCGGCGCCACCATCACGCCCGCTGCACCCAAGTCCATCACACTTTGGGTGAGTTCCCGCATAGGCGCAAAGCCCGGGGCCGAGGCCCCGACCACCACCGGCACGCGCCCTTGCACGCGCGCGAGCACCTGCTGGACAAACTGACGTGATTCCTCCATGGTGAGCTTGGGCGCTTCGCCCATGATGCCCAGCACGGTCAGGCCGGTGACGCCTTTGTCCAGGCAAAAATCCACCATGCGGTCGGTGCTGGACAAATCCAATGCCCCGCTGTCGGTGAAGGGGGTGACCGTGATCAGGTACACCCCGCGGGCATCGGCATTCAAGCTATTCATATCGCAACGCGTGAAGATAGGCTTTCAGGCCTTGTTGAAGAGACGGCGCCCACACACCACCAGGCTGATCAGCCCGATCACGGCAAAAACCAGCAACGACCAGTTGGCGATAGAGCCGCCCAGAAAAGTCCAGTCCACCTTGGAGCAGTCGCCGCTGCCTTTGAGCAGCATGGGTACGACGCGTTGGAGCGGAAAGGCTTCGATCATGCCGTACAGGTCCCGCCCGCAACTCACCGCCTCGGGCGGGTACCACTGCAGCCAAGTCTGGCGCGCCGCCACAAACGCGCCCGCGCCAGCCAGGACAGCGATCAATGCCGCCGCACTCAGGTGAACGCCGGGACGCGCGCTCAGGGCGGCCAGGCCCGCAACCAGGGCAATCAGGAGCAATGCATAGCGCTGAACAATGCACATCGGGCAGGGCTCCAAGCCCACGACATGCTGCAAATACATGCCAAAGCCCAGCATGCCGATGCCGACGGCGCACAAGGCCAGCAAAGCGCGACGCGGGTAATGGTCCAGTGCTTGAATAAACATCACATTCCCTTTTCAATTGAACGACTGGCGGGCAGACAATTCGGCCGCCTCGATAGCCACAATCACTATTGTTGCGCAGGAATGGCTTGCCATCGCCGATATTTAGCCTCGGGCAAGCGCTTGTGGTGCCTTGCGTCCCTAGACGCGCTCGGGTGATTTGAAACGAATAAGATAGGGCCAAGGCAATTTGCCATCTGTTTCAAGATCATCAAGAGGTATTTCATGGCACGTATGGTTAACTGCATCAAGCTCGGCAAGGAAGCTGAAGGTTTGGATTTCCCGCCCTATCCCGGTGATCTGGGCAAGCGCATCTGGGAAGGTGTGAGCAAAGAGGCCTGGGCCGCCTGGCTCAAGCACCAGACCATGCTGGTCAATGAAAACCGATTGAATCTGGCCGACGCCCGGGCCCGCCAGTACCTGGCGCGTCAGATGGAAAACCATTTCTTTGGCGGTGGCGCCGATGCGGCGCAAGGTTTTGTTCCCCCCAGCCCCTGATGGGGCTTGTGCCGGCTCGACGTCGACCTTGAACAGGCCCGCGCTTGTTGGCCTCACCTAGCATTTATCGCCATGGGGCATGGCAAGGCCGGCCTTGCTGGCGGGTGTTGGATACCCGCTGGGATGCACAGCGCTGTTTGAATTTATGGCAGGACTGGCTGGATGATGCCCAGCGGCCTCGCCTGCTGCATCTGGTGGCTTTGTGCGCCCAGGTCCCCTCTGCTAAGGAGGTACGGGTCGCGACCCAAAGCCACGCGGTTTCCTGCGGCCTTGCCGAAGAACTCGCCCGGGCGCTCTGGGGGCTCTTACCCGGCTTCCACCGCATCAGTTTGCAAGGCGGGCAATTTCTGCTCACGCTGTGCATCGGCCCGACTCAAGCCCTTTTAAGAGAACAACAGTTTGCGGCGGATGCTGTAGTGTTGGACCTCGGGCCCGAGTCTGAGCACACCCCGGTCTGGGACCGTTGGGGCTTGAAGTCACTGGCCCGCTGTTGCCAGCGCGGCGCGCCCGTCTCCTTGGTGGGCGACGCGAGCACCATGAAGCCCGACTTGGTTCAAAACGGTTTTGTTGAAACCGAGGGCGCCTGGCAATACAACCCGCCTTGGCAGACCCGCCACAACCGTGACGCCTGGCGTTCGCCCCCGATGGACGTGGCGCGCTGCACGGTGGTGGGGGCCGGTCTGGCCGGCGCGGCGGTTGCGGCTGCGCTGGCACGTCGCGGCTGGCAAGTGACTGTCCTGGACGCGCAAGAAAGCCCTGCAGGTGGCGCCTCTGGATTGCCTGCGGGACTCTTGGTCGCGCATGTTTCGGCCGATGACAGCCCCCGATCGCGGCTCGCGCGCGCAGGTGTGCGCATGATGTTGGCTCAAGCCCATGACCATCTTGTGCGGGATCAGGATTGGGCGCCCCGTGGCGTTGTGGAACACCGTCTGGATGGCCGCAGTGGCTTGCCCCTGAATTGGCCTGCGGCTGAAGCGCAGGATTGGGCCAACCTAGGGGCATCCGACGATCTCACCGCGTCCAATGCGGCGCAAGCCCTGCATCACAAACCCGCCGGCTGGATCAAACCCGCCAAAATGGTGCAGGCCTGGCTGGCCACGCCCGGCGTGCGCTTTGTGGGCCGGGCGCATGTGAAGGGCTTGACTCAGGAAGGTGCACATTGGAACGTGATCGATGCACAGGGGCGCACACTGGCCTGCGCCGAGCTGGTGGTGCTGGCCAATGCGCAGGCAGCCCTGCCCTTGCTGCAAGCCATCGACCAGGAGCACCCGGAATACGCCTTGCAAACCTCTGGACTGCCGGCTCAAACGGGCATGCGGGGCGTGGTGTCCTGGGCGATACAGTGCCTAGGTGATGACCAAGCGCTGCCTGAGCTGCCCGTGAACGGTCAAGGCAGCTTGATCCCCCATGTGCCCACGGCTTCGGGTCTGAGCTGGTATCTGGGCGCCACCTACGAAGACGCCCGACATGAAGCGCAAACCCTTGCGCAGCACCACGCCAGCAATCTGAACAAGTTGGTGCGCTTGTTGCCCGATGTCGCCCAGCACCTGGCTCCACGTTTTGCCAGCAAGGAAGTCCAAAGCTGGACGGGCGTGCGCTGCGTCAGCGACGACCGCATGCCGGTGGTGGGGGCGCTTCAAAGCGGTCCTCAACCGAATCTGTGGGTGAGTGCCGCCATGGGCTCACGGGGTTTGAGTTTTGCTTACCTCTGTGCAGAACTGCTGGCGGCGCGTCTGGGTGCCGAGCCCTTGCCAGTAGAAGCCTCGCTGGCGGCCAGTCTGCTGGCCACACGGCAAGCCAAATAGCCGCAAGAGGTGGGTTTGCGGCGCTGAGCAAGGCCATATCAGGCTATATCAGGCCATATGCCGGTGGAGCATATGGGTACAAGAAAATTGTATTTTGAGCTGATCTCAAAGCCCCCTATAGTCCCGCCTATATGCAAGATTTGGCGTTTGTTTTGGCGGGATTCTTCGTCGGGCTCGTGGTCGGCCTGACGGGGGTCGGGGGCGGCTCTTTGATGACCCCCATCCTGATTTTCTTTTTTGGCATCAAGCCCTACTTGGCGGTGGGCACCGATTTGCTGTTTGCCGCCTTCACCAAACTCAGCGGTACGGTGAAATTGGCGCGCCGAGGTGCTGTCAATTGGCGCATCGTGCTACATCTCTCGGCTGGCAGCATTCCGGCCGCCCTGATCACTTTGTACGTCTTGCACCACATCGGACCCGCCGATCCCGCAGTGCAGGCGCTGATGACCACCACCCTGGGTGCGGCGCTGATCTTGACGGCGGCTGCCACACTCTTCAAAGCCATTCGTGGCAAAGCCTTGCCGGCGAGCTTGCCCAAGTGCGAGGCGCACCAGGCAGCCCAACCCCGCCATTGGAGCCTGCCGCTGCTCATGGGCGCCCTGGTGGGCACACTGGTGAGTTTGACCTCGGTGGGTGCGGGTGCGATCGGCGTGAGTGTGTTGTTGATCATCTACCCGCGCCTGCCCCTGCCGCGCATTGTGGCTGCCGATATCGCGTATGCCGTTCCCCTGACCTTGGTCGCGGGTCTAGGGCATGCCTCTCTTGGCTCTGTGGATTGGCCTTTGCTCTTAAAATTGCTGGCTGGCTCAATTCCGGGCATTTGGGTGGGCGCCCACCTGATGCACCGTATCAACGAGCGCCTCATTCGCTCCCTTCTGTCTTTCTTGATTGCATGGGCCGGCTTGAAATTACTGGCCATCTGACCTCTTTTGAACACCACCTACGATGTACCAATACACCGACTTTGACCGTGAATTTGTTCGTAACCGGGCGGCACAATTCCGCGACCAACTCGAGCGCAACCTGGCCGGCCAACTTAGCGATGAGGCGTTTCGCCCTTTGCGTTTGCAAAACGGCTGGTACGTTCAGCGCCATGCCCCCATGCTGCGTGTGGCCGTGCCCTACGGCGAACTCTCCAGCGCGCAAGTCCGTGTGCTCGCCCGTATCGCCCGCGAATTTGACCAACCCTCGCATGCCGTTTTTCAAGGTGCGGTAGCCGCGCAAAACAAACTGGGCGACATTCAGTTGCGCGATGGCAAAGCCATTGGCAGCCAGTTGACCACCGGCTATGCCCACTTCACGACACGCCAGAACGTGCAGTTCAACTGGATTCCTTTGGACAAAAGTGCGGACGTCATGGACCTGCTGGCCAGTGTGGACATGCATGGCATCCAGACCAGCGGCAACTGCATTCGCAACATCACCACCGACGAGCGCGCGGGTGTCGCTGCCGATGAGGTGGCCGATCCACGGCCCTATGCCGAGATCATGCGTCAGTGGAGCACGCTGCACCCCGAGTTTGCTTTTCTGCCGCGCAAGTTCAAGATCGCCATCACCGGCGCCAAAGAGGACCGCGCCGCCACCGCTTGGCACGATGTGGGCTTGCACTTGGTCCAAGACGCCGCGGGTACCGTGGGCTTTAAGGTGCTGGTGGGCGGCGGCATGGGTCGTACGCCGGTGATTGCGACCACCATCCGGTCGTTCCTGCCGGCCGATCAAATCCTGAACTACCTCGAAGCGGTGGTGCGTGTCTACAACCGCTGGGGCCGTCGCGACAATATGTACAAAGCGCGCATCAAGATCCTGGTGAAGGCCGAAGGTCAGCGCTACATCGACGAAGTCGAAGCCGAGTACCAGGACATTGTGAACAAAGACGGCGCACCGCACACCATCACGGCGGTGGAGCTGGCCCGGGTCAGCGCCTCGTTTCAGGCACCGGCCTTCGCCCAAGCCGCCCAAGCCGCACAAGCCGCCCAAGTCGCCCAAGTCGCCGAGACGAAGCCGCCAGCTGCTGACCCTGAGTATGTGCGTTGGCTCAAACAGAATGTGGCCGCCCATAAAAACCCGGCGCTGCGCGCTGTCACCCTGTCATTCAAGCGTGTGGGGCAAGCCCCGGGTGACGCCACCGCCGACCAACTCGACGCTGTGGCTGAACTTGTGGATCGTTTCAGCGCCGGCGAAGTACGTGTCACGCACGACCAGAACCTGGTCCTGCCCTGGGTACGTGCCGACGAGCTGCCGCTGCTGTGGCAACAAGCCCGCCAACTCGGTCTGGCGCGATCCAACATCCGCTTGCTGACCGACATGATTGCCTGCCCCGGCGGGGATTTTTGCGATCTGGCCAACGCGCGCTCCATTCCGATCGCCCAAGCCATCACCGAGCGCTACGAAGACCTGGACGAGCTGCACGATCTGGGCGAAATCGACCTGCACATCAGCGGTTGCATCAACTCCTGCGGTCACCACCACAGCGGGCACATCGGTATTTTGGGCGTGGACAAAGACGGGCGCGAGTGGTACCAGGTCACCTTGGGTGGCTCGGACGGCTCGGCCCTGAGTGGCGCACCGGGTGCGGGCAAAGTGGTCGGCCCGTCCTTCTCAGCGGCCGAAGTGCCCGATGTGATTGAAGCACTGCTGGACACCTACCGCGCGCAACGCTCGTGCGGCGAGCCCTTGATTGATACCTTGCGACGTGTCGGCGCCGAGCCGTTCAAAGTGGCTGCCAATGCGGTTCGTCAAGACACCGCCAGACACAGTGCGGATGCATCGGCCTGAGCGGATTAAAGAAAAGACCATGAAACTTATCTCTGTGACCCAACACCAGGCCAGCCCGAGCGATGCTTCGGTGCTGACGTTGGCCAACGATGTCGATCCCCGCACCCTTGCTTTGCAAGGCATCACCCGGATTGATCTGCATTTCCCCAAATTCACCGATGGACGGGCTTTCAGCCAGGCTTATTTAATTCGCCGTCGTCTGGGATTCACCGGAGAAATCCGCGCCACCGGCGATGTGCTGGTCGATCAACTGCAGCAGATGGCGCGCAGCGGCTTTGATACGGCCGTGCTGGCCGACGGCCAGGACGCGGAGATTGCGCAGCGGCAGTTGAGCCGCTACAAAGACTTCTACCAAGGCGATGCGGTGCACGCCCAACCGCATTTTGGGGAAGCCGCCTGATGTCTGCCATTGAACTCAACGCACGCGCCAGCGCCAGTTTTTCAGCCAAGTTGGAACACACCCGCCAACTGCTCGCTCAGATTGCCCTTGACTACGCAGCCCCGCACGGCAGTGCCGCGCCTGGGGTCAGCCTGGCCTGCAGCTTAGGTGCAGAAGACATGGTCTTGGCCCACCTGATCAACAGCGCGCAAGTCCAGATCGACATCTTCGTCCTGGAAACCGGCATGCTCAACCCGCAAACGCTGGCGCTGCTGGCGCAACTCAAGGCCGATTCCTTCAACGCGGTGCAGGTTTTCCAACCGGTGCAGACGGCCGTGGTCGAGTTCGTTCAACGCGAAGGGAAGGACGCGATGTACAAGTCGATCGAGCTGCGCAAAGCCTGCTGCCACATCCGCAAAATGGAGCCGCTGGAGCGTGCGCTCAAAGGCAAGAAAGCGTGGATCACCGGTTTGCGCCGGGAGCAGTCGGGCGCCCGTGCCGAAGTGCCCTTTGTGGATGAAAGCGATGCCAAGCGCGTCAAATTCAACCCGCTGGCCGACTGGACCTGGGGTGACGTCTGGCACTACATCGCCCAACACCAGGTGGCCTACAACGCTTTGCATGACGAGTTTTTCCCCAGCATCGGCTGCGCCCCCTGCACCCGGGCCATTGCCATGGGTGAAGACTTCCGCGCCGGGCGCTGGTGGTGGGAAGACGAAGCCGCCAAAGAATGCGGCTTGCACGTCAAAACCTCCGAATTGAAAACGGGCCACGCATGAACGCCATCTCCGAACACGAACGACTCACGCACGCCATGACGACATCGCACGCCCCTACCCTGAGCAACGCGCACTTAGACGCGCTCGAAGAAGAAACCATTTTCATCCTGCGCGAAGTGGCCGCAGTTTTTGAGCGCCCTACTTTGCTGTTCTCTGGCGGCAAAGATTCGCTGGTGCTGCTCAAATGTGCCGAGAAAGCCTTTGGTTCGGGCCGCTTGCCCTACCCCTTGCTGATGATCGACACGGGCCACAACTTCCCCGAAGTCACCGATTTCCGGGATTTCCGCGCCAAAGAACTGAACGCCGAGTTGATCGTTCGCAACGTGGAAGACTCCATGGCGCGCGGCACGGTGCGCCTCGCGCATCCCGGTGAGAGCCGCAATGTGCACCAGTCGGTCACCCTGCTCGAAGCGATTGAAGAGTTCCGTTTTGACGCGCTGATCGGCGGCGCCCGCCGGGACGAAGAAAAGGCCCGTGCCAAGGAGCGCATTTTTTCGCACCGTGACAGCTTCGGCCAATGGCAACCTAAGGCGCAGCGGCCTGAGTTGTGGACCCTCTTTAACACCCGGCTGCAACCGGGCGAGCATTTCCGTGTCTTCCCCATTTCCAACTGGACCGAGCTGGATGTGTGGCAATACATTGAGCGCGAGAACATCGCCCTGCCCTCCATCTACTACACGCATGAGCGTCAGGTCGTGGACCGTAAAGGCCTCTTGGTGCCCGTCACCGAACTCACGCCGCCGCGCGAAGGTGAAACGGTGCAAACCCGCCAGGTGCGTTTTCGCACGGTGGGCGACATCACCTGCACCTGCCCGGTGGAAAGCACGGCCGCCACGGCCGCCGATATCGTGATTGAAACGCTGGCCGCCGACGTGAGCGAACGCGGCGCGACCCGCATGGATGACAAAACCTCGGAAGCATCCATGGAAAAACGCAAGAAAGACGGTTACTTCTGATGTCCAGCCCCACTCTTTTGAATAAGCAAAACGCGGCTGCGCCTGTGGCTCAAGATGCGGATGTGCATTCCGCCCTCAAGTTCATCACCTGCGGCAGCGTCGATGATGGCAAGAGCACCTTGATCGGCCGCCTGCTGGTGGACACCAAGGCGGTGTTGCAAGACCACTTGGCCGGCGTGCAGCGCCAAGGCGAAACCGACCTGGCCCTGCTCACCGATGGCTTGAGCGCCGAGCGCGAGCAAGGCATCACGATCGACGTGGCGTACCGCTACTTCAGCACGGAAAATCGCAAGTTCATCATTGGCGACGCGCCAGGTCATGAGCAGTACACGCGCAATATGGTGACCGCAGCCTCCAGCGCCGATGCCGCCGTGGTTCTGGTCGACGCGACCAAACTGGATTGGCAAAACGCCGCGCTGCCCTTGTTGGTACAAACCCGTCGCCACTCGTTGTTGCTCAAACTGCTGCGCGTGTCCTCCATTGTGTTCGCCGTGAACAAGCTCGATGCCGTCGCCGATGCGGCGCTCGCCTTCAAGAACATCCAGTCGGCCTTGAATGAATTTGCCCGCAGTGCCGGCATCGCGGTCACCGCGGTGGTCCCCTTGTCCGCGCTCAAGGGCTGGAATGTGGTGGACGCTGCGCCAGATGCCCACTGGTGTGGCTACCAAGGCCCCACGCTGCTGCAAATTCTGGAGGCATTGCCCGTCACCGGCCCTGATCGCGATGTGGCATTCACTTTCCCCGTTCAGTGGGTCGAGAAATTTTCCGCCAGCAGCGACACCAGCCAAGGCCGTCGCGTGTTCTGGGGACGCGTGGCCACCGGGCAGGTGGTTCCCGGCCAAACCGTCACCATCATGCCCAGCGGTCAGACCGCGACCGTGGCCAAGGTTTTGAACCATGTTCGTCAAGCCACATCGGTCGCCAGTGGCCACAGCGCTGGCATTGTGCTGGACCGCGAGGTGGACGTCTCCCGGGGTGACTGGCTGCTGACTGAGCCCGCCGAGGGCCCTGAACTGCCGCGTTTGCGCGAAATCAGCACGACCCTGGCTTGGATGGACGATGAGCCGCTGGTAGCAGGCCGCGTGTACTGGGCTTTGCATGGTCACCGCTGGGTCAAAGCGAAAATCAAGCGCATCGTGCACCGCCTCAATATCAACACCCTGGCCGAGGAAGATGCCTCGCAGTTAGAGCCCAATGCCATTGGTCATGTGGAGATTGCCCTCCAAGAGCCCTTGCTGGCCCTGCCCTACGCCCAATCGCGGGTTTTAGGCGCCCTGATTTTGGTAGACACCGCCACACACAAAACCTCCGCCGCCTTGATGCTGAATTGATGCAACGCAAACAACCCTTCGCACCTTAAGGACGCCTTTTCCCAGTCATTTCAAAACCCAATAAAATCAAGGGTTTTCACTCAAACTCCAGAACTACAACATGACCCACGTCGTCACCGAATCCTGCATCCGATGCAAATACACCGATTGCGTCGATGTCTGCCCTGTGGATTGTTTCCGCGAAGGCCCCAACTTTTTGACCATCGACCCCGATGAGTGCATTGATTGCGCCGTGTGCATTCCTGAATGCCCGGTCAACGCGATCTTTGCCGAAGAAGATCTGCCTGCCGACCAGCAACACATGATCAAACTCAACGCTGATCTGGCCCGCTTGCCCACCTGGAAGAGCATCACCAAGCGCAAAACACCCTTGCCCGATGCCGACGACTGGAAAGATAAAAGCGACAAGCTCAAGGAGCTGATTCGCTAACCGACTTATGGAACAGAAACTCAATCAAGCTGTGATCAATACCGCGCAGGCCCATGAAGGCCCCATTGAAACCGACGCCGTCATCGTTGGCGCAGGCCCCGTTGGCTTGTTCCAGGTGTTCGAGCTGGGTCTTTTGGAAATCAAAGCCCATGTGATTGACTCACTGGCTTACCCGGGTGGACAACCGGTGGAGCTGTATCCGGATAAGCCGATCTACGACATCCCCGCCGTGCCTGTGTGCACTGGTCAAGAGTTGACCGATGCCCTGCTCAAGCAGATTGAGCCGTTTGGCGCGACTTTCCACCTCGGCCAGGAAGTGACCACGGTGCAAAAGCAGGACGATGGCCGTTTCTTTGTTGAGACCTCCAAAGGCACGCAGTTTCTGACCAAAACCATTTTCATCGCTGCTGGCGTGGGTGCTTTTCAGCCCCGCACGCTCAAAGTGGATGGCATTGAAGCTTATGAAGGCTCGCAACTCTTTTACCGCGTGAAAAACCCGGCCGACTTTGCCGGCAAAAACCTGGTGATCGTGGGTGGCGGTGACTCCGCTCTGGATTGGGTTCTGAATTTCGTGAAGGACGGCCCGAACAAGGCCGAGAGCGTCATCCTGATCCACCGCCGTGATGGCTTCAAAGCGGCCCCGTCCAGCGTGGCCAAGATGCGGGAGCTGTGCGAAGCCTACGAGATGCAATTCATCGTCGGCCAAATCACCGGCCTGGATGAAAAAGACGGAAAGATCGCCGGCGCCAAAGTCACCGGCGCCGATGGCGTCACCCGCGTGGTGCCGCTGGATGTTTTATTGGTCTTCTTCGGCCTGAGCCCCAAACTGGGTCCAATTGCCGAGTGGGGCCTGGACATTGAGCGCAAGCAGCTGGTGGTGGACACCGAAAAGTTCTCAACCAACGTGCCCGGCATCTTTGCGGTCGGTGACATCAACACCTACCCGGGCAAGAAAAAACTCATTTTGTCGGGCTTCCATGAATGCGCGCTGGCCGCTTTCGGCGCCGTGCCCTTCATCTTCCCGGAAAAGAAAGTGTTCTTGCAATACACGACCACCAGTCCCAAATTGCACAAGGTGCTCGGGGTGGAGTCGCCGGTTTTTGACTGATCGCTCAAGGCTTCACTAGCCTTACAATTCAACCGTGTCCTGACCGACACGTTCGCTAGGGGTGTTGCCAAGGTCTTGGACCTGTGGCTTCTGAGAAAGTCCCTTTGAACCTGATTGAGGTAATCCTCGCGCAGGGAAGCAGGCATTCATGGCCGTCACGATCACCTCGCTGACCCCAAGCCGCCCGCCCTCTGCCCGTTAAAACTGATATGGGCTTGTCAACGGTGCAACTCGATAATTTTCATGGCCACAGGCGCGAAGCCGTGGTTGAGCGGTCCGTGACCCTGCCCGGTTTGCACGTCGGCGCCGGCCGCAATCGCCCCCAAAATGTAGGCGCGGGCCTGGCTGACCGCTTGCGGCAAATCGAGTCCCATGGCCAGATGCGCCGCTATCGCCGAGGACAAGGTGCAGCCCGTGCCGTGCACATTGCGGCTCTCAATGCGTTGCGAAGCCAGGCGCAGTGGGGCCCGATCTGTTTGCAGCAAAAGGTCGACCACCTGCGAGCCACTCAAATGCCCGCCTTTGAGCAAAACGGCCGGTGCGCCCAAGGCCAACAAAGCCTGCGCCGCTTCCGGCAGGGCCTCCACCCCGGCGATCGCACGCCCCAGCAGCAACTCGGCTTCGTCCAGATTGGGGGTGATGACACTGACCAGGGGAAAGAGTTGCTGGACCAGCACCTGAACCGTCTCTGCGGCAATCAAGCGGTCGCCACTGGTGGCCACCATCACCGGATCCAGCACCACATGGCGCAATTGGTAGCGGGCAATGGCTTGGGCCACCACCTCCACGACCTCGGGCGAATGCAACATGCCGATCTTGACCGCGTCCACGCCGATGTCGGAAACAACCGCATCGATCTGATCGCGCAGCATCTCGGGCGGCACGCCGTGGATCGCGCGCACGCCTTGGGTATTTTGAGCGGTGATGGCGGTGATCGCCGTCATGCCGAAGCAGCCCAGGGCGCTGAAAGTTTTCAAATCGGCCTGGATACCGGCGCCGCCGCCGCTGTCGGATCCCGCAATGCTCAGAACGCGCGGGTAGCGCTTGGGGCTTGTCGTTTCAGTGTGTGTGCTCATTTTGAAAATTATCAGGGCAATTGGTCATGAACTCTGAAGGTCCTGTTTCAATCGTTTTGGGCGCGGGCCTGATGGGCCGCTTGCTGGCCTGGCAGCTGGCCCGCGCAGGCCACCGGGTCAGTGTCTATGAGGCGCAAGGCCCCGATGCCCAGGGTTCACCCGCCCGGGTGGCTGCCGCCATGCTGGCCCCGCTCGCCGAGTCCGCCATCACCGAGGCCTCTGTGGTGGACATGGGTCGCTACGCCCTCACGCGCTGGCCGGCTTTGCTTGCACAGCTCGTGCAGCCGGTGTTCTTTCAGCAGCAAGGTACCTTGATTCTGTGGCACCGCCAGGATGCCCCGGAGGCCCAGCGATTTGAACGCCAATTGCGCACCACCAATACGCGCCATCCCGACCTGCCGGCCTTAGAAAATTTAGACACGACCGGCATCCACGCGCTGGAGCCGTCGCTGGGCCAGCGTTTTGCCCAGGGTCTGTACCTGCCCGGCGAGGGGCAGTTGGATAACCGGCAGTTGCTGGCCGCTTTGCTGCATGAACTCCAGGCCTTGAACGTCACTCTCCATTGGCAATGTCCGCGCGCGCCGGAGGATTTTTCGCCGGGCCAGACCGGTCAACCGGACTTTGTGTTCGATTGCCGCGGCTTAGGCGCCCACCCGCAATGGGGACAGCTGCGCGGGGTACGGGGCGAGGTGGCGCGCTTGCATGCGCCTGAGGTGAGCTTGAGCCGCCCCACCCGGCTGATTCACCCGCGCTACCCCATCTACATTGCGCCTAAAGAAGACCACGTGTTTGTGATCGGTGCCACAGAAATTGAAAGTGATGACTTGTCCCCGCCCAGCGTGCGCTCGACCTTGGAGCTCCTGAGTGCGGCGTACTCCGTGCACAGCGGTTTTGCCGAGGCCCGCATCCTGGAAATCGCTACCCAGTGTCGCCCGACCCTGCCGGACAATTTGCCGGCGATCCGAACGCTGGGTCCGCGCACGCTGCAGATCAACGGGCTGTACCGTCATGGCTTCATGATCTCGCCGGCCCTGCTGGATGTGGCGCTGTCGTGGGTTCAGGGTGACGGTATGAATTTGGCCCAACGCTTCCAACTCCAACTTCAAAGCCGTTCCAATTAAGCCATGCACGTTGTCATCAACAAAGTCGACCACACGCTTTCTGCGGGCGCCACCTTGGCCGATGCCATTGCGCTGATCCAGGCCAAACCGCCGTTTGCGGTGGCGGTGAACCTGCAGTTTGTTCCCAAAACCCACTACGCACAGTACCTATTGCAAGCCCAGGACCAGGTCGAGATCATCTCGCCTGTGACGGGCGGCTAAACCAGAAGATTTCACCATGTTCCATCCCACCGATACCGATGCGCTGATCTTGTACGACGAATCTTTTCACAGCCGTTTGATGTTGGGCACGGCGCGCTACCCCTCACCCAGTGTGTTGGAGTCGGCCGTGCAGCAAGCGCGTCCGGCCATGTTGACGGCCTCACTGCGCCGGCAAGGCGCCGCCCCGGACACGCACCACGGTGAACACGGCAACAGTTTTTGGGAGCTCCTGCGCGGCTTGAACGTGCCGGTGCTGCCCAACACGGCCGGATGCCACAGCGTGCAGGAAGCCATCACCACTGCCGAAATGGCCCGTGAAGTGTTCAATACCGCCTGGATCAAGTTGGAGCTGATTGGCGACGACTACAGCCTGCAGCCCGATACCTTGAACCTGGTTGAGGCCGCGCAGTGGCTGATTAAAAACGGCTTCAAGGTGCTGCCCTACTGCACCGAAGATCTGGTGCTCTGCCGCCGTCTGGTCGATGTCGGCTGTCAGGCGGTGATGCCCTGGGCCGCCCCGATTGGCACGGGCAAAGGCCCAACCAACCCTTATGGCTTGCGCCAGTTGCGCGAGCGACTCCCCGATGTGCCCATGATCGTGGACGCGGGACTCGGGCGTCCCTCGCACGCCTGTACGGTGATGGAGTGGGGATTTGATGCCGTCTTGCTCAACACCGCGGTGGCGCTGGCCCAGGACCCGGTGGTCATGGCTGGCGCTTTTGCAGCGGCCACGCAGGCCGGCCGCCACGCTTTTCGATCAGGCGCGATGGCCGAACAGGAATCCGCTCAACCCAGCACACCGGTACTGGGCACGCCGTTTTGGCACCACAACTAAGTCAAGATGAACACGCTCACCCCACAAGCGCAGGCGATCGTCCAAGCGCATCAAGACCAGCTGGCCCTGCCCGTCGTCAGTCTGGCTGCAACGCACTACAGCCGCGAGGATGCGATCTACCGCAGCGCCAAGCAGGCGTGTCTGGCCATGGGCTTTATCGAGATCGATGCCGAATGCCTGGGCCGGGCCTGGCAGGCCATGACGCAGCGCCTGGGTGCATTCGATCCTCTACGCTGGCCCGACGAGCCGGCGGATTTCGGCCTCCAGCCTTGGCCCCGCGAACAGGCATTTGCCACCTGTCCCCACGCCCTGGGCTTGTATGCGGTGCTGCCGGATGCGGCATGGGTCGCTCGCATGGCACGGGCCGGTGTGCCCACGGTGCAGTTGCGCATGAAATCAGACGATGCCCGTGACGTTTTACGCGAGGTGAAGGCGGCGGTGCAGGCTGTCCAAGGCACCGGCGCCCTGCTCTTCATCAACGACCATTGGCAAGCGGCCATCGAGGCCGGCGCCTATGGCGTGCATTTGGGACAAGAGGACATGGCGGTGGCGAACCTGCAGACCATCCGCGCGGCCGGCTTGCGCTTGGGCCTGTCCAGCCATGGCTACGCCGAGATGCTGCGGGCCGACGCCTTCAGCCCGAGCTACATCGCGATGGGGGCGGTGTTTCCCACGACGCTCAAGCGCATGGCCACCGCTCCCCAGGGTGCCGGTCGTCTGCATGCTTATGCCCGTCTGATGCGCCATTACCCCACTGTGGCGATTGGGGGCATTGATGCCGGCAATTTGGCGCAGGTCAAGACCAGCGGGGCGGGTTCTTTTGCGGTGGTGCGGGCCATCACCGCCGCCCCGGATCCGGAGCAAGCGGCAGCCGAATTGATGCGCTTGATTTGAGGCGCCTGATCGCAAGCTGAATTAGAAATTCAGCGCGGTCATGCACAGGCCGACCAGCGAGGCCAGCAAGAGCGCGGCCACGGGGATAAAACTCAGTGCGTAGCCCAGCGTCCGGTTGCCTTGCGGATTGGTGTAGTCGCGCAAATAGATGAAGCGCCCCACCAGATAGACCGCAGCAATGAGGCTCATCCAGCCCGCGGGCCAGTAACCGGCGGCCATCCACAGGGCCGGCACCAGCACCACCAACAACTCCAAGGTGTTCATCTGCACGCGAAAGTAGCGCTCAAACATCTCGTTGCCCGTGGTGGCGGGACCCGGCACATTGAACTTGCCACGGGCACGGCCGACCAACACACCGAAGTACAAAAATTGCAGCAAGGCCAACACAGTGACCAGATCAACCCAAACCATAGAGCGCTCCCGAATAGTGATGAACATGCAATTTAACAGTGTTGTGGGCGAGCAGTGGAAAGATCGCCCCTGACTTGTGGCCTAATAGCGGCTTGGACCTTTTTTTATCAGGAAATTCAAATGGGCAACAAGATCGTTACTGAAGCAGACCGCAAACGCACCCCCCGTCCCAAGCCTTTGCCTGGCATGACTTTGGCCACCCCAGGCCGTGGCCAGCGCGTGAGCTTGGAGCGCGGCGTGGCAACACGAAGCAAAAAGAATCCGGGCAAACGCGCCAACAAAGGCGGTTGATTTGTCTCCTTGGCTTTTGTCAAAAGCCAAAGTTAAAAGCCCTCCTAGGAGGGCTTTTTTCATGGGTTGGTGCCAGACAGGCTGGCTTTAGCTGACCCAGCGACGCGCGTTGTGCCACAGCTGCATCCAAGGACTTGCCGCACCGGCGTCACCCGAGGTCCAGCTCATCTGGATATTGCGAAACACCCGCTCAGGGTGCGGCATCATGGCGGTGAAGCGTCCATCAGCGGTGGTCACTGCGGTCAGGCCGGCGGGGCTGCCGTTGGGATTGAAGGGGTAAGTTTCGGTTGCCGCCCCGTGGTGGTCAACAAAGCGCATAGCCGGAATGACACGCGCCTGATCGCCCCGGTACGCAAAATTGGCAAAGCCTTCCCCGTGCGCCACCGCAATGGGCAAACGGCTGCCGGCCATGCCCTGCAGGAACAGGCTGGGCGACTCCAGGATTTCGACCATGGACAGGCGCGCTTCAAAGCGCTCGCTGCGGTTGGTGGTGAAACGCGGCCAGTCCTGTGCGCCCGGAATGATGTCGGCCAGTTCGGCAAACATCTGGCAACCGTTGCACACGCCCAAGCCAAAGGTGTCGGTGCGGGTAAAGAACGCTTTGAACTGATCCGCCAATGCCGGGTTGAAGGTGATGGAGCGTGCCCAGCCGATACCGGCGCCCAAGGTGTCGCCGTAACTGAAGCCCCCACAGGCCACTACGCCTTGGAAGTCTTGCAAGCGGGCACGTCCGCTTTGCAAGTCGCTCATGTGCACATCAAAGGCCTCAAACCCGGCTTGGGTGAAGGCATAAGCCATCTCGACGTGGGAGTTCACGCCTTGCTCGCGCAGCACAGCCACTTGGGGTCGACTCAGCAGCAAGGCCGGTGCCACGCAGGCCTCGGGGGTGAAGCTTAAATGCACCTGCAGCCCCGGGTTGTTCAAGTCACCCACATGGGCATGCTCCTCGTCCGCGCAGGCCGGGTTGTCACGCAGTTGGCAAATTTTCCAGCTCACGCTGTCCCACACCTGGTGCAAGTCGGTGAGCTTCGCACTGAAGACGGCTTTGGCATCACGCCAGATCTGCACCTCGCCCACGCCGGCCTGCACCGCACTGCCGGCCGGGCGGGTTTTGCCGATGACATGGGTGTGACGGGACAAACCATGCTCGCGCAGCACCTGCAAGACCTCTGCGCGCTGCGCGGTAGCAACTTGCAAGACCACGCCGAGTTCTTCGTTAAAGAGCGCTTGCAGCGTGCGCTCATCGCGGCGCGCGCTGACCTGCGTCGCCCAGTTCTTGCTGTCGCCATGGTCAGCCCGGCTGTCGCTGATGCCGTCGCCTTCAGTCACGAGCAAATCGACATTCAGGGCCACCCCCACTTGTCCGGCAAACGCCATTTCGCACACGGCGGCTAACAAGCCGCCATCGCTGCGGTCGTGGTAGGCCAGGATCAGGCCCTTGGCACGCAGCGCATTGACCGCATGCACCAGGTTCACCAGGTCTTTGGGGTCGTCCAGGTCGGGCACGGTGTCACCCGTCTGATTCAGGGTTTGCGCCAGAATGCTGCCGCCCATGCGCATCTGGCCTTTACCCAGATCAACCAACAGCAAAGAGGTATCCGCCTCCTGCGCATTGAGTTGCGGCGTGAGCGTGCCCCGGACATCGGCCAAGGTGGCAAAGGCGGTGACGACCAAGGACACCGGTGAAGTCACCTTCTTGGACTGCCCTTCACTTTGCCACTGGGTGCGCATCGACAAGCTGTCTTTACCGACCGGAATGGAAATGCCCAAGGCGGGGCACAAGTCCATGCCCACCGCTTTGACGGTGGCGTACAGCGCCGCATCTTCGCCGGGCTCACCACAGGCGGCCATCCAATTGGCCGAGAGTTTCACCCGGGGAAGCTCCATGGGGGCGGCCAGCAAATTGGTGATGGCCTCAGCCACCGCCATGCGGCCGGAAGCGGGTGCGTCCAGGCTGGCCAGCGGGGTGCGCTCGCCCATGCTCATGGCCTCGCCCGCAAAGCCGGCGTAGTCGGCCAGCGTGACCGAACAGTCGGCCACGGGGACTTGCCAGGGACCCACCATCTGATCACGGTGGGTGAGCCCCCCCACGGTGCGGTCACCAATGGTGATCAAAAACCGTTTGGACGCCACCGTGGGATGGCTGAGCACATCAATCACGGCTTGTTGCAAGACGACACCATCCAGGTTCAAGGGCTTGAACTGACGCGCCACGGTCTGTACATCGCGGTGCATTTTGGGTGGCTTGCCCAGCAAGACCTGCATGGGCATGTTGACTGCATCGCCCACGCTGGTCGCAGGGGTCTTCACCGCCTGGAATTTCTGGGCGCCGTGCGCGTTATCTTCATCGCTCAGCACCAACTGACGGGCTTGCGTGGCCACGCCGACCACCGCAAACGGGCAACGCTCGCGCTCGCAAAAAGCCCGGAAGGTCTCCAAGGACTCGGGGGCAATCGCCATCACATACCGTTCCTGGCTCTCGTTGCACCAGATTTCTTTGGGCGCCAGACCGGATTCTTCCAGCGGGACGGCACGCAGGTCAAAGCGGGCACCGCGGCCGGCGTCGTTGGTGAGCTCGGGAAACGCGTTGGAGATGCCGCCGGCACCCACATCGTGAATCGCCAAAATCGGATTGGCTTCGCCCAAGGCCCAGCAATGGTTGATGACTTCTTGCGCACGACGTTCGATTTCGGGGTTGCCACGTTGCACCGAATCAAAGTCGAGCTCGGCCGCATTGGCGCCTGTGGCCATGGAACTGGCCGCGCCGCCGCCCATGCCAATGCGCATGCCCGGCCCGCCGAGTTGGATCAGCAGGGAACCCGCAGGAAATTCGATTTTGTGCGTGAGGCCGGCGTCGATCGTGCCCAAGCCTCCGGCAATCATGATGGGCTTGTGGTAGCCGCGCTGCACCTGATCGACATCGCTGTGAACGGCTTGCTCGTATTCGCGGAAATAGCCGGTGAGGTTGGGTCGGCCGAACTCGTTGTTGAATGCCGCGCCGCCCAAGGGGCCTTCGATCATGATTTGCAGCGGGCTGGCAATGTGCGCCGGCTTGCCAAAGTCACCGCCCCAGAGTTTGGAGACGGTGAAGCCCGTCAGACCCGCTTTGGGCTTGGAGCCCCGGCCGGTAGCGCCCTCGTCGCGGATTTCGCCGCCGGCACCTGTAGAGGCGCCCGGGAACGGCGAGATAGCGGTGGGATGGTTGTGGGTCTCCACCTTCATCAGCACATGGTTGAGCGCCGGCTGGGCGCGGTAGCTGGGTGTGCTGGTGGTGTTTGCTGTGGCGACAAAACGTTCAACCTGCGAGCCTTCCATGATGGAGGCGTTGTCCGAATACGCCACCACCGTGTGTTGGGGACTGGTCTGGTGGGTGTGGCGGATCATGCCGAACATGCTGCGCGGCTGGGCCACACCATCGATGGTGAAGTCGGCGTTGAAAATCTTGTGACGGCAGTGTTCGCTGTTGGCCTGGGCGAACATCATGAGCTCGACATCGGTGGGATTGCGCCCCAGCTGATCAAAGGCCTTGACCAGGTAGTCGATTTCATCCTCAGCCAAGGCCAGACCAAACTGCACATTGGCAGCCTTCAAAGCGCTGACCCCGCCGCCCAACACATCAATGTGTTCCATAGGCGCTGCCTGCAATTCGGTGAAGAGGCTGCTGGCCTGCGCCCGCTCAAACATAACGCTTTCCGTCATGCGGTCATGCAGCAGGGCGGCGACTTGGCTTAACTGATCCGCGCTCAGACTCGCCGTTCGCAGCAGTCTGGACTTGAGGCTCAGGCGGTATTCCACAATCCGCTCAATACGGCGCACCGGCAATCCGCAGTTGTGCGCGATGTCGCTGGCTTTGGACGCCCAAGGCGAGACCGTCCCCAGGCGCGGTGACACCACGATCAGCGGCCCATCGAGCGCACCCTTATAGGGCTCGCCGTAGGTCAGCAGGGCCGAGAGCTGTTGCTTCAATGCCGGGGAAGGCGCTGCATCGGTCGCAGCCAGATGGACATAGCGAGCGGCCAAATCGGTGATCTTGTCGTCAATGGCTTTCAGGCCGGGCAAAAGTTGCTGAACTCGAAAACTGCTGAGGGCACTGGCGCCTTCAAAGAAGCTGATGTGCAGGGTCACGGTGGTGGCCTAGTGGTGGTAGGGCAAGTGGTGGGGAAAGTGGCGGACGCAGTGTCCGAGAAGCCGCTCATTTTAACTGCACGGATACCGGGCCTGACATCCTAAGGGCCTCACCCCGAACGGGTGAATTCGAGCGATGGGATAATTCAGACATGACGATCACCATCAAAGACGAGCAAGGCATCGCGGGCATGCGCCTGGCCGGGCGTTTGGCCTCCCAAGTACTGGACTACCTGGAGCCCTTTGTGAAGCCAGGCGTGACCACCAACGCCCTGGACAAACTGGCCCATGACTACATCGTGGACGTGCAAGGCGCCATCCCCGCCCCGCTGAATTACGCCCCGGACGGCTACCCGCCCTACCCCAAGTCGATTTGCAGCTCGATCAACCACCAGGTGTGCCACGGCATCCCCAATGACAAGCCGCTGAAAAAAGGCGACATTGTTAACTTGGACATCACCATCATCAAAGACGGCTGGCACGGTGACACCAGCCGCATGTTTTGTGTGGGAGATGCTTCAATCGCGGCCAAGCGATTGTGTGCCTTGACCCACGAAGCCATGTGGCACGGCATTCAACAGGTCAGGCCTGGTGCCCATCTGGGCGACATCGGCTGGGCTATTCAGTCCTTTGCCGAAGGTCACGGCTTCTCGGTGGTGCGTGAATTTTGCGGGCATGGCATTGGTCGGGGCTTTCATGAAGACCCGCAAGTGCTGCACTACGGCAAGCCGGGCACCTTGACGGAACTCAAAGCCGGCATGACCTTCACCATCGAGCCCATGATCAACGCCGGTCGTCGCGACATCAAAGAGCTCGGCGACGGCTGGACCATCGTGACCAAAGACCATTCACTGTCGGCGCAATGGGAACACACAGTGCTGGTCACCCCCACCGGCTACGAAGTGCTGACCCTGTCGGCGGGCAGTCCGGCCATTCCCGACTTCGTGCAACCGTCCGCTTAAGCGTCCCTGCCGCGACCCCTATGCCCAACACCAAAGCCCTGCGAGACCTGTTTCGCGTTCGCAAGTCAGAATTATTGGGGCCATTGGCCCACAGTGGTTCTTCGCCCCGACAGGTCCGAACGACGCTGCGAAAACTGGCCCAGCTGGCTGACGATGTGCTTAAAACCCTGTGGCAGCAAGCAGGCTTTGACAAGCCGTTTGCACTGGTCGCCGTCGGCGGGTTTGGTCGAGGTGAGCTGTTTGCACACTCTGATATCGATGTACTGGTCTTGTTGCCAAACGGCCAATCACCTGACAACAACCCCGAGCTGACTGCCCGCATCGAATCCTTCATCACCAGTTGCTGGGACGCGGGCCTGGAGATCGGCTCCAGCGTTCGCACCCTGGACGAATGTCTGGCCGAGGCCGCCAAAGACGTGACTATTCAGACGGCCTTGATCGAATCGCGTCTGGTCACGGGCAATACCGGGCTTTTTGAGGCGTTTCGCAAAGCGTTTACCCAAGCGATCGATCCACGCGCTTTTTTTGTAGCCAAAACGCTGGAGATGAACCAGCGGCACAGCAAATTTGAAGACACGCCCTATTCGCTGGAGCCCAATTGCAAGGAGTCACCCGGCGGCCTGCGTGACCTGCAAGTCATTTTGTGGGTGACACAGGCTGCAGGTTACGGCAAGACCTGGGACGATTTGGCGCGTAATGGCCTGGCCACGCCGTTTGAGGTCAAGCAGCTTAAAAACAACGAAGCGATGTTGCAATACATCCGGCTGCGTCTGCACCTGACCGCCAACCGGCGCGAAGACCGTTTGGTATTTGACTTGCAAACTGCGGTCGCTGAATCCATGGGCTACACCTCCTCCACGGCGGAATCTGGCAAGCCCCTGGAGCGTGCTAGCGAAGCCTTGATGCGTCGCTACTACTGGGCCGCCAAAGCGGTGGTGCAACTCAACCAGATTCTGTTGCTCAACATTGAAGCCCGCATCAATCCACCGGCCAAAGAGCCGCGACCGATCAATGCCCGCTTCAGCGACAAAGACGGCTTGATTGAGGTCAATAGCGATGACCTCTACCAACGCGAGCCGCATGCCATTTTGGAAACCTTCTTGGTTTACCAAACCACCCACGGCGCCAAGGGCCTGTCTGCGCGGACCCTGCGCGCTTTGTACAACGCGCGCGGACTGATGGATGGCAAGTTCCGCAACGACCCGGTGAACCGGCAGACCTTTTTGGCCATCCTGCAGCAGCCCGAAGGCATCACCCATGCGATGCGTTTGATGAACCAGACATCCGTTCTGGGACGTTACCTGTGGGCGTTTCGTCGCATCGTGGGGCAAATGCAGCACGACCTGTTCCATGTGTACACGGTGGACCAGCACATCCTGATGGTGCTGCGCAATGCGCGCCGTTTTTTCATGGCCGAGCACGCGCATGAGTACCCGTTTTGCTCGCAACTGGCCTCAGGCTGGGACAAGCCTTGGGTCTTGTTCACCGCCGCCTTGTTTCACGACATTGCCAAAGGCCGTGGCGGCGACCACTCCGAACTGGGCGCGGTGGATGTGCGGCGTTTTTGTCGCCAACACGGCATAGCCAAAGACGATGCACGCTTGATCGAGTTCGTGGTCAAAGAACATTTGTCGATGAGTCAGATCGCTCAAAAATCGGATTTGAGCGACCCTGACGTGATCCAAGCCTTTGCCAAGCGGGTGGGTAATGAGAAAAACCTCACCGCCCTGTACTTGTTCACCGTCGCCGACATCCGGGGCACGAGCCCCAAGGTCTGGAATGCGTGGAAAGGCAAGCTGCTAGAGGACCTGTACCGGCTCACGCTGCGTTCGCTGGGCGGCTATGTTGCATCCTCCGATGCCGAGCTGGAAATCCGAAAGCGCGAAGCGCTGGTGATTCTGGCCTTGCACACCCTGCCCCATGAAGCGCAAAAGCCCTTGTGGGACACACTGGATGTGAGTTATTTCATGCGCCACGATGCCAATGACATCGCCTGGCACACGCGCCACCTCTCGCGTTTGGTCGGCACACCCGAGGTCATCGTGCGCGCGCGCCGCTCACCGGCAGGCGAAGGCTTGCAGGTCTTGGTCTACACCAAGGACCAGCCCGATTTGTTTGCCCGCATCTGCGGCTACTTTGACCAAGGTGGCTTCAGTATTTTGGACGCCCGCATCCACACGGCACTCAACGGCTATGCACTGGACACGTTCCAGGTGGTGACGCCCACCGCCACCGAGCAGTTTCGTGAACTCACCAGCATGGTGGAGTTTGAGCTGGCCCAAGCCATTGCAAAGGCCGACGCCTTGCCCCCTCCCAGCCGGGGCCGGCTCTCGCGTCGCGTCAAGAGCTTCCCCATCACACCGCATGTGAGCCTCAAGCCCGATGAAAAAGCCCAGCGCTGGCTGCTGAGCATTTCTGCCAATGACCAAGTGGGATTGCTGTACAAAGTGGCCCGTGTCTTGGGCCAGCACAAGCTGAATTTGCAATTGGCCAAAATCAACACACTGGGCGAACGTGTGGATGACATCTTTCTGGTCGATGGTTCTGCCCTGCAGAACAACCGCGCTCAGATTGAAATCGAAACCGAATTGCTCAAGGTGCTGGCCGCCTGAAGCGCCAGCCTGTTCAATCGTCCTGCGACGCGTCCAACCCCGGAAAGAGGACGTCGGTAAAACCGAATTGGGTGAAGTCCCGAATCCGCATCGGGTAGAGCTTGCCAATCAGGTGGTCACATTCATGCTGCACCACGCGGGCATGAAAGCCCTCCGCCTCGCGCGACAGCGGGTCGCCATAGGGGTCAAAGCCGCTGTAATGGATGCGTGACGCCCGGGGCACAAGCCCTCGCAAACCGGGCACCGACAAACACCCTTCCCAGCCGAGCTCTTCCTCTGCCCCCAGTGGCGTGATGACCGGGTTGATCAGCACGGTGCGCGGCACGATGGGTGCGTCGGGGTAGCGCGGATTGGGCGAGCCGCTGCCAAAAATCACGACTTGCAGATCCACGCCGATTTGCGGCGCGGCCAGTCCCGCACCGTTGGAAGCCCGCATGGTGTCGAGCAGGTCGGTGATGAGCAGATGCAAGTCATCGGTGTCGAACGCCGTGACAGGCTGGGCCACACGCAAGAGGCGCGGGTCGCCCATTTTGAGAATCTCACGTACCGTCATGGAGCATGGCTTTCATTTGGGCTTCGTCTAAAACAGGCACGCCCAGTTCCTTAGCTTTGGCCAGTTTGCTGCCCGCCTCCTCGCCGGCCACCACGTAATCGGTCTTTTTGCTGACTGAGCCGGCCACTTTGGCGCCGGCGGCTTCAAGCATGGCTTTGGCATCTTCCCGACTCAAGGTGGGGAATGTGCCGGTCAACACAAAGGTTTTGCCCACCAAAGGCAAGGATGCCATGGGTACGGGCTCGCCCTCCGGCCAGTTCAGACCGCAGGCACGCAACTGCTCCACCACCTCGCGGTTGTGGTCCTGGTCAAAAAACAAGCGGATGCTTTGGGCCACGATCGGCCCGACATCGGCCACTTGCAGCAACTGCGCTTCGCTGGCTTGCATGATGCCGTCCAAGTTGCCGAAATGCCGAGCCAGCGCCTTGGCAGTGGCTTCGCCGACATGGCGGATACCCAAGCCGAATAAAAAACGCGGCAAGGTCGTGGTCTTGGATTTTTCCAGCGCATCCACAATATTTTGGGCCGATTTTTCTGCCATGCGGTCCAGACTGGCCAGTGCCGTCAGGCCCAGGCGGTAAAGGTCCGGCAGGGTTCGCACCACGCCCGAGTCAACCAACTGGTCCACCAGCTTGTCGCCCAGGCCATCGACCTCCACCGCGCGACGCTGGGCAAAGTGCAATATCGCTTGCTTGCGTTGGGCACTGCAAAAAAGCCCGCCCGTGCAACGGTAATCCGCCTCGCCCTCTTCGCGCACGGCGGTGGAGCCGCACACCGGGCAGGAGACGGGCATGGTGAACTGCAGCGCATCCGACACGCGCTTGTCCAACATCACCGACACGACTTCAGGGATCACATCACCGGCGCGGCGCACGATCACCGTGTCACCGACCCGCACATCTTTTCGCCGGGCTTCGTCTTCGTTGTGCAAGGTGGCATTGGTCACCGTCACACCACCGACAAACACCGGTGCGAGCTTGGCCACCGGCGTGAGCTTGCCGGTGCGGCCCACCTGCACCTCGATGGCCTGCACCGTGGTGAGCATCTCTTGCGCCGGGTATTTGTGCGCTACCGCCCAGCGCGGCTCACGCGTGACAAAGCCCAGTTGTTGTTGGAGCGCGAGTGCGTTGACCTTGTAGACCACGCCGTCGATGTCATAAGGCAGCTGATCGCGCAACTGTCCCATGCGCTGGTGAAAGGCGGTCAATGCCTCGGCCCCACGCGCGACCGCCACATGCTCACACACCGGCAAACCGCAGGATTTGAGCCATTGCAGCCATTCAAACTGGGTGGTGAGGCCCGTCATGGCGGGTGAGACTTCCCCCAAGCCATAAACAAAAAAGCTCAACGGCCGCTTGGCAGCAATGGCGGGGTCAAGCTGACGTACCGCACCGGCCGCCGCATTGCGTGGATTGACAAATGATTTGTCGCCCTGGCTGCGCTGGTGTTCATTGAGTTGCTCAAAATCGTCGCGCCGCATGTAGACCTCGCCGCGCACTTCCAAAACTGCGGGCACGTTTTGGAGCAATCGCAAAGGAATTTGCCCGATGGTGCGAATGTTCTGGGTGACATCCTCCCCCACCTCGCCGTCCCCGCGCGTGGCGGCTTGAACCAGCACACCGTTTTCATAGCGTAAGTTGAGGGCCAGACCATCAAACTTGAGTTCAGCCACGTACTCTACGGGCGGATCGGTCTCGCTCAGACCCAATTCCTTGCGGATGCGGGCATCGAAATTTTGGGCCCCACTGGCCTGCGTATCCGTCTCGGTCCGGATACTGAGCATGGGAACTGCGTGTTGCACTGAATCGAACTGTTCAAGCGCTTTACCGCCAACACGCTGGGTGGGCGAATCAGGCGTTATCAGCTGCGGGTGCAGTTCCTCCAAGGCCTGTAATTCCCGAAACAGCTGGTCGTACGCGGCATCGGGAATTTGCGGCTCATCCATCACGTAATAGCGATGGGCGTGGTGGTGCAAGACATCACGCAAATGCTGGACGCGTTGTGCTAACGGCTCTGGCGTAGCAATTCCAAACAGATCCGGCGTGCTCATGCGATAGCTCGGTCAACTCAGGAAAAAAGACGGCGTGCCAGCGTGGAGCCGGCGGGCATGTCACGCGATTCCAAGGTGTCGTAAAGCCGTTCAAGTTCAGCGCCAATTTGATCCATGGCGTCATGGTTTAAGGCATGCCCGTCATCATCGGTCACCACACCGTCCATGGTTTGCGCCAAGGACTGTACACACTCACGCAAGCGCTGGTATGGGCGTTCATCACGTGGCACGTGGGCCACTTCCAGGTTCAAAACCAGCTCGTGGATGGCCGTTTGGTCGGGGTCTTCAGACAAGGCGGCTTGCGCGTCGTACATCAAACCCAACAGGGAAGGCAAGCCCGGGGTGCTCGAGGGCAACACCATGCGCCCAGGTAAAACACCCGGCACAAAACCCAATCGGGCTGCATTTTGCTGCACATAGCCTGGACTCCAGGCCGTGTGGCGTGCTTTTAAATTCATCGTGAGTTGGGCGTCGTGATCGCTGGCAAAACCATCGAGTTCGCGGGCTCGCGCCACTTCATCGCGCATTTCGGGAAAGTCGGGGGTGCCGCCCAGCGCATCGGACAGCGCGTTGGCCTTGACCACAAACTCGGAATACTCAATCTCGTTGAGCGGGCCGCTGCGGTTGGCCAACTGCACCCCGGTTTGCAGCATGTCATAGCGCTGGCCTGCCTCGGGGCTTTCCCATTTGCGGGTGTGGCTGTTGAGCCCCTCCACAGCAAAAGGCTTGCTACCGACCCGACGGGTGCTGGGCATGGCTTGAATCACCGCGTCGCCCGAAACGGGTTCATCCAACATGATGGCAGCGATCACATCGATCAGCGAATCCATGAGCGGTTTCTTCTCAAGCGAAGGCGGCAAGATCAAGTCAGGGTCTTGCAAATCCTCAGTAGCCAGGGCGTGGTCTTGTCCCAGGGAATGCGGCTCAATGCGCGGCTGGCCGGGTTCGGGCTGACGCGGCTGATTACGACGCGAGCTCAGCGTGTTGTAAGTCACCACCCCGGCCAACACCAGCCCGCCGGCAATGGCCATTCCAATTTGCAGCGTGCTCATGGCGACATCAAGCCGCTTCGGCCATAGTCACGGCGGACTCCATGTCCACCACCACAATGCGCGAGACCCCCTGCTCTTGCATCGTCACACCAATCAACTGCTCGGCCATTTCCATAGCGATCTTGTTGTGGCTGATGAACAGGAACTGCGTGCCTTTGCTCATGGCCGCGACCAGCTTGGCATACCGCTCGGTGTTGGCGTCATCCAAGGGCGCGTCGACTTCGTCCAGCAAACAGAAAGGGGCCGGGTTGAGTTGGAAAATCGCAAACACCAGCGCGATGGCCGTGAGGGCTTTTTCGCCACCGGACAAGAGGTGAATGGTCTGGTTCTTTTTGCCAGGCGGTTGGGCGTAGACCTGAACACCCGCGTCCAGAATTTCGTCGCCCGTCATCATGAGCTTGGCCTGGCCACCGCCAAAGAGTTCGGGGAACATGCGCCCGAAATGCTCGTTCACGGTATTGAAAGTGCCGCCCAGCAGCTCACGCGTTTCACCGTCAATTTTGCGGATGGCGTCTTCCAGCGTGGTCATGGCCTCGGTCAAATCAGCCGACTGGGCATCCAGGAACTGCTTGCGCTCACGCGCTGCGCTGAGCTCTTCAAGCGCGGCCAGGTTCACCGCGCCCAAGGCGGCAATCTCGCGGTTGAGGCGGTCAATCTCTGATTGCAAGCCGGTGAGGCGGACATGGCCGGCTTCGATCGATTGCGCCACGGCATCCAGATCGGCCTTGGCGTCTTCCAGCAACTGGCTGTACTGCTCCAGGCCCAGGCGAGCGGCCTGTTCTTTGAGCTGAAACTCGGTGATGCGCTGGCGCAGAGGGTCAAGTTCGCGCTCAAGTTGCAGGCGTCGCTCATCGCTGGCGCGCAGCTTGTTGGTCAGATCGTCGTATTCGCTGCGGCGCGCACCCAAAATCTGTTCACGCTCCAGCTTCACTGACAGAGCAGATTGCAAACCGGCTTGCGCAGCAGCGTCCGACAGGCGCGCCAGTTCCTCGCCGGCGCGTTGTTCCTCAGTGGCAATCGAGCTGGCTTGCTGGGTCGCTGTTTCAATGGTGCGCGACAGTTCAGCTTTGCGGGCGTCCAGTGTTCGCAGTGAGAACGTGGCTTCCTGCGCTTGCCGCTCCAGACCCCGCAATTGCTCGCGGCAGGCGTTCAGTTTGCGTTCCGCCTCCAAGACGCGCTCGTCGAGCTGGGCGTGACGTTCCTGGCTGTCAGCCAGCTGCATGTCGAGTTCTTCAAAACGCGCTTCAGCGGCGACACGGCGGCCTTGTAAATCTTCCAGTTGCGCGTCCACTTCCTGCAAGTCACCCGCGAGCTGCTCGCTGCGGGCGCGAGTTTGCTCGGCCAACTGGGTCAGACGCAAGGTCTCTACTTGGAGTTCATGCGCACGGCTTTGGCTCTCGGACGCTTCCCGACGCGCCACCACCAAACGCTGCGACGCATCGGCATAAGCCGCCTCTGCACGCACCAAGGCGGAGCGGGCCTCTTCGCTGATCAGCGACTGCGCACGCAACTGCTTCTCCAAGTTCTCAATTTCTTGAGCACGGGCGAGCAAACCGGCTTGTTCGGAATCCTGCGCGTAAAAGCTCACGCTGTGGTGCGTGATGGCGTGCCCCGTTTTAACGAACAAGGTCTCGCCCGGCTGCAGCTGTTCTCGCAGGCGCATGCCTTCATCAAAGCCAGAAGCCACATAGCAACCCTGCAGCCAATCCACCAACACCGCCCGCAGGCCGGCATCGTTCACGCGCAGCAAATCAGACAGACGCGACAACGCGCCATTCTTCTCGCTTACGCTGGCCGAGGGCGGGCTGTAGAACGACAGCTTGGCCGGTGGTGCGTCTGCGCTGAAGGCACTGACCATCTCCAGGCGGCTGACCTCCAGCGCGCCCATGCGCTCGCGCAGGGCAGCTTCCAGTGCGTTTTCCCAACCCTGTTCAATGTGAATCTTGGTCCAGACGCCTTGCAATTCAGCCAAGCCATGTTTAGCCAGCCAAGGCTGCAATTTGCCATCGGTTTTGACTTTGTCTTGCAAGGCTCTGAGCGCATCGAGACGGGCGGAAAAGTCAGCCTGTTTGGCCGACTCGTCATTGACAGACTGCTGTTGCTGGCGACGTGCCTCATCGAGTTGGGGCACGCTGTCTTGAAGCTCATGCAAACGGGCTTCGGCCACCTCATTGGCTTGGGTGGCTTGTGCCAGCTGGGCTTGCAAATTGGCCAGTCGGGCCTCGTCCGGGGCGTTCAGCGCATTTTGATCGGCACTGAGTCGCTCGCGTCGCAAGTTGAGCTGACGGGACTGCTCTTCGATGTTGCGCTGCTCAGCGGCCAGGACCTGAATCTGTTGTTGAACCTGCGACACGCTTTGGCGTTGTTCATTGGCCTGGTTTTGCGCCAGTCGAAGCGCATCTTCCAGGTCCGGCAAAGCCATGGACTGCTCTTCCAACTGGGCCGCCAACAACTGGGTTTGCTCCTCGCCCGTCATCGCCAGTTCGGCCAAACGTTCAATTTCAGCCACTGCGTCGTCTTGTCGAGTTGACCACTGTGCGGCCTGCTCTTTCAGGGTCTGCAAGCGCTCCTGGACCCGTTGACGGCCTTCGACCACAAAGCGGATTTCGGCTTCAAGACGTCCCACCTCGGTACTGGCTTCGTACAGCAAACCTTGAGCCTGATTGACCTGATCACCCGCCACGTAGTGGGCTTGGCGAATCGTCTCCAAGTCTGCCTCGATGTGGCGCAAATCAGCGATGCGCGATTCCAACTCGATGACTGATTTCTCGGCGTCCTGCTTGATCTTGCCCTGGTCTGCCAGGGCTTCGGCGCGCTTCAAAAACCAAAGTTGTTGTTGTTTGAGCGTCACATCGGCTTGCAAACCGTTGTAACGTTGAGCGACCTCGGCCTGGCGCTCGAGCTTTTCCAAATTGGCGTTGAGCTCGCGCAGGATGTCTTCGACCCGGGTGAGGTTTTCGCGCGTGTCAGACAGTCGGTTTTCGGTCTCGCGGCGGCGTTCCTTATATTTAGAAACGCCAGCGGCCTCTTCAAGAAACAAGCGCAGTTCTTCGGGTTTGGACTCGATGATGCGGCTGATGGTGCCTTGGCCGATGATGGCGTAGGCCCGTGGACCCAAACCCGTTCCGAGAAAAACGTCCTGAACGTCGCGACGTCGCACGGCTTGGTTGTTGATGTAGTAACTGGAATTGCCGTCACGGGTCAGCACCCGCTTGACCGCGATTTCGGTGAACTGGCTCCATTGGCCACCGGCGCGGTGGTCGGCATTGTCAAACACCAGTTCCACGCTGGCACGGCTGGCGGCCTTGCGGGTGGTGGTGCCATTGAAAATCACGTCCTGCATGGACTCGCCGCGCAACTCGCTGGCGCGGCTTTCGCCCAGTACCCAGCGCACGGCGTCCATGATGTTGGATTTGCCGCAGCCGTTGGGTCCGACCACCCCGACCAACTGGCCCGGGAGCATAAAGTTGGTCGGTTCGGCAAACGACTTGAAGCCTGATAACTTGATGGAATTGAGACGCACGGCGGATTCTGTCTAACTTCGAAGGGTTGAAGGTTGGATTTTCCCACCTTGGGTGGTGGCTTGGTCCGTCCATGATGATACCTTCTGCGGGTTGGCGGGCAGGCACATACGGGATAATCCTATGGATGAACCCCTTGCTCACGAAACTCCAGCCCTACCCCTTTGAGCGGCTCAGGCAGTTGTTTGCCGATGTTGTGCCCAATCCGGCCTACCGGCCCATCAGTTTGGGCATTGGCGAGCCCAAACACGCCACCCCAGAGCTGATCCGCAACGCCCTGCGCAATCACCTTGACGGACTGGCAGCCTATCCCGGTACCGCCGGTGAGCCCGTCTTTCGAGAGGCCGTGACGGGCTGGCTGGTGCGCCGCTATGGGCTGCAGCTCAACCCGACCACCCAGGTCTTGCCGGTCAACGGCACCCGGGAAGCCTTGTTTGCCCTGACCCAATGCGTGGTGGATGCCGCACAACCCGGGGCCTTGGTCCTGTGCCCCAACCCGTTCTACCAAATTTACGAGGGCGCCGCATTGCTGGCCGGTGCCACGCCGTATTTTGTCAACAGTGACCCGGCTCGCAACTTTGCGGTCGACTGGGACAGCGTGCCCGCCGAGGTCTGGGCCCGCACGCAGCTGATCTTTGTCTGCTCGCCCGGCAACCCCACGGGCGCAGTCATGCCCTTGCCCGAGTGGAAAAAACTGTTCGAACTCAGCGACCGCCACGGCTTTGTCATTGCCTCGGACGAGTGCTACAGCGAAATCTATTTCCGGGACGAGCCCCCCTTGGGCGGCCTGGAGGCCGCCAAACAACTGGGCCGAGACGACTTTAAAAACCTGATTGCGCTCACCAGCCTGTCCAAGCGCAGCAATGTGCCGGGCATGCGCAGTGGTTTTGTGGCGGGGGACGCCGCGCTCATCAAACAGTTTTTGCTCTACCGCACCTACCACGGCAGCGCCATGAGCACCGTGGTGCAAGCCGCCAGCGTCGCTGCCTGGAATGACGAGGCGCATGTGATTGACAACCGCAACCAGTACCGCACCAAATTTGCCCAGGTCACGCCCGTCTTGGCCGAGGTGCTGGATGTGGCCCTGCCCGACGCGGCTTTTTACCTGTGGGCGGGCGTGAAAGGCAGTGACACGGATTTCGCAAGGGATTTGTACGCTCTTTACAATGTGACCGTTTTACCCGGCAGTTATCTAGCCCGTGAGGCCCACGGTATCAACCCCGGTGCCGGGCGCATCCGCATGGCCTTGGTAGCCGAAACCGCCGAATGCCTGGAAGCTGCCCATCGCATCAACCAGTTTGTCAAATCCAGAACCTGAAACGCAAAGAAAAACCATGACCCAAAATCTGCAAAACATCATCGAAGCCGCCTGGGACAACCGCGCCAATATCTCCGTGCAATCCGCACCGGTTGAAGTGGTCAATGCGGTCGAGGCCGTGATCACGGAACTCAACAAAGGCCGTCTGCGTGTGGCCACCCGCCAAGGCGTGGGCCAGTGGACGGTGCACCAGTGGATCAAAAAAGCGGTGCTGTTGTCCTTCCGTCTTAAAGACAACGAGATCATCAAAGCCGGCGATCTGGGCTTTTACGACAAAGTGCAAACCAAGTTCTCGCATCTGAGCCCCGAGCAAATGAAAGCCAGCGGCGTTCGCGTGGTCCCACCCGCCGTGGCGCGCCGTGGCAGCTACATCGCCAAAGGCGCCATCCTGATGCCCTCCTACGTGAACATCGGCGCTTATGTGGACGAGAACACCATGGTCGACACCTGGGCCACGGTGGGCTCGTGCGCGCAGATCGGCAAGAACGTGCACCTCTCCGGCGGCGTGGGCATTGGCGGCGTGCTGGAGCCCGTGCAGGCCGGCCCCACCATCATTGAAGACAACTGTTTCATCGGTGCGCGCTCCGAAGTGGTTGAAGGCGTCGTCGTCGAAGAAAACTCCGTGCTGTCGATGGGTGTGTACATCGGCCAAAGCACCCCGATTTATGACCGTGCAACCGGCGAAGTGAGCTATGGTCGTGTGCCTGCGGGCTCGGTGGTCATCAGCGGCACCCTGCCCAAGGACAACGGCAAGTACAGCTTGTATGCCGCCATCATCGTCAAACGGGTAGATGCACAAACCCGTGCCAAAACCAGTTTGAACGATTTGCTGCGCGACTAAAAAAACAACGCGTCAAGTTTTGGGGGGAATTGTCAAATGAGCACCATGAACCGCATCTTGCGTTTGATGAGCGAAAAAAAGGCCTCGGAGGTTTACCTCTCGGCCAATGCACCCGCGCTCATCCGTATCAACGGTCAATGCGTGCCCATCAACAGCCAGTCTTTACCGGAAGACGCCACGCTCAAGCTGCTGGCAGAAATCGTACCCCAAGACAAGCTCGATGAACTGGCGCAAAACGGTGAGCTCAATATGGGCTTTCCCCTCAAGGATGTTGGCCGGTTTCGCCTGAGCGCGATGCGCCAGCGGGGCACGGTGGCTGCGGTGATTCGCTTCATTGCGCCAGAAGTACCCAAGCTGGCCACCTTGTCACTGCCTTCCGTTTTGTCGGATCTGATCATGGAAAAGCGGGGGCTGATTCTGATGGTGGGCGCCACCGGCATGGGCAAAAGTACCACCATGGCTTCGATGATTGATTACCGTAACGAACATGCCACCGGGCATATTCTCACGATTGAAGACCCCATCGAATACAGCTTCACCAACCGGCGCTCCATCATCAATCAGCGAGAAATTGGCGCAGACACAGCCACGCTGGAAGTGGCATTGCGCAACGCCATGCGCCAATCACCCGATGTCATCATGATTGGCGAGATTCGTGACCGCCAAACCATGTCCTCGGCGATCTCTTACGCGCAGTCTGGCCACCTGTGCCTGGCCACGTTGCACGCCAATAACAGTTACCAAGCGCTCAATAGGATCTTGAGTTTTTACCCGGCCGAAGTGCGTCCGACGTTACTGTCCGATTTAGGTGCAGCCTTGCGTGCTGTCGTCTCGCAACGTTTGCTTCGAACGCTGGGAGGTAGCCGAACACCCGCCGTAGAAATTTTGCTCAACACCAAACTGGTGACTGAATTGCTTGAAAAAGGCGATTTTTTTGGCGTCAAAGAAGCGATGGAAAAAGCCATGGCCGAAGGTTCACAAACCTTTGAGCAAGATATCGCGCGCCTGATCACAGAAAACATCGTCGATCGCAAAGAAGGCCTGGCCAATTCGGACTCCCCCACCAACCTGATGTGGCGTCTGCAAAACGATTTCAACCAAGCCAGCCAACCCGCTGCGCAAGAAGCTCTGGTGGATGATGAGCCCAGCTTCACAGAAATTTCCCTGGATGTGAAGCATTAATTTCTGTTGGATTCTTTTTTATAAACCACGACATGACCCGTACCCTCGCCCTCACCGAAGAACTGATCGCCTTGGCATCCCCTACCCCTCAAGATGCAGGCTGCCAGGCCCTGATCGCTTCGCGCTTGGCGCCACTGGGCTTTGTGTGCGAGACCATGCTCAGTGGGCCTGAGAATTTCCGGGTGAGCAATCTGTGGGCCAAGCGGGTGTCCACCCGCTCGAACGCCAGCCAGCCCGGCAAACTTTTGGTGTTTGCCGGTCACACCGATGTGGTCCCGACCGGGCCGCTGACGCAATGGACGAGCGACCCATTTGTGCCCACCCACCGGGACGGCAAACTGTATGGCCGGGGCGCCAGCGACATGAAGACCTCATTGGCTGCTTTTGTGGTGGCCATTGAAGAATTTCTGGCACAGCAACCCGATACCCCCTTGTCCTTGGCCCTGCTGTTGACCAGCGACGAAGAAGGGCCTTCGGTGGATGGCACGGTCGTGGTGTGTGAGCGCCTCAAAGCACGCGGCGAAGTGCTCGACTTTTGCATTGTTGGCGAACCGACCTCAGTGACGCGCACCGGCGACATGATCAAAAATGGCCGGCGCGGCACCATGAGCGGCAAGCTCACGGTTCAAGGCGTGCAAGGCCACATCGCCTACCCGCATCTGGCTAAAAATCCGATTCACCTGTTCGCACCCGCCATGGCCGAACTCACCGGCATCGTGTGGGATAAGGGCAATGATTTTTTCCCACCCACCACCTGGCAGATCAGCAATATCCACGCGGGAACGGGTGCGAGCAATGTCATCCCCGGCCAGCTGATCGTGGATTTTAATTTCCGTTTTTGTACCGAATCCACACCACAAAGCCTGCAACAAACTTTGATCGCCGTGCTGGAAAAACATGGCCTGACTTACTCCCTGGACTGGGTCATCAACGGCCTGCCCTTTCTCACCACACCGGGCACTTTGGTCAATGCCGTGCGCCAAGCCATTCGTGACGAAGCGGGCCTGGAAACTGAACTGTCCACCACGGGTGGCACCAGCGACGGACGCTTTATTTCACAGATTTGTCCTGAGGTGATTGAACTGGGCCCCCCCAACGCCAGCATCCACAAAATTGATGAGCACATCGCCGTGGCCGATATTGAGCCGCTGAAAAATATTTACCGTCGTGTGATGGAAAACCTGTGCGCATGAGCGACTCCAATCTCAGCGACTGCAGTGTTCTTGAACTGATTGAGTCGGGTGCCCGGCAACTCACCCAAGCCCAAGTGGCGTTTGGCCACGGAACGGCATCTGCTTTTGACGAAGCAGCGTGGTTGGTCCTTTGGTGCCTGGGATTTCCCTTAGATGGCTTGGACTCAGTGCGAGATCAATCGGTCGCACCGGTGGATCAAGCCCGTGTGCAAACCTTGATTCAAGAGCGCATTCGCACACGCCAACCTGCGGCCTACCTCACCCATGAAGCCTGGCTGATGGGCGTGCCGTTTTATGTGGATGAGCGCAGCATCGTGCCGCGTTCTTTTATTGCGGAATTGATGGTCAACGGCGCCATCGATTACTGGCTAAGCGACAAAACCCAAAGGGTGCTTGACCTGTGCACGGGCAATGGCAGTCTGGCGGTTCTGGCAGCCATGACCTACCCTGACATCACCGTGCAGGGTGCTGACATTTCCGATGATGCCTTGGCCGTGGCGCGCATCAATGTAGACAAACACAGGCTGCAAGACCGCATCACCTTGCTCAAGTCCGACGGACTGTCGCATGTGCACGGGCCCTACGACCTCATTCTTTGCAATCCGCCCTATGTCAACGCCAAGAGCATGGCCGCTTTGCCAGCCGAATACCAAGCCGAGCCTGAGCTCGCTTTGGCCGGTGGGGTGGATGGCATGGATTTCATCCGTCAGTTGTTTAAAGACCTCCCGGCCCAACTCAGCCCACATGGCGTGCTGGTGCTGGAAATTGGCAACGAGCGGGAACATTTCGAATTGGCATTCCCAACCCTGGAAGTGGTTTGGCTTGAGACGAGCGCAGGCGAAGATCAGGTTCTATTGCTCACTCAAGACACGCTTCAATCATGATCACTTTAAAAAATATCACCCTTCGCCGTAGCGCGAAGGTGTTGCTCGACGGCGCTACCGTCACCATCAACCCGGGGGAGAAAGTGGGTTTGGTGGGCCGCAATGGCGCGGGCAAATCCACACTCTTTGCCCTGCTCAACGGCAACTTGCATGAAGACAGCGGCGAGTATTCCATTCCCGCGCAGTGGCGCATGGGTCAGGTCGCACAGGACATGCCCGAGACCACGCAAAGTGCCACCGATTTTGTCGTGCAGGGTGACACCGTGTTGCTGGCCGCTCAGCAGGAAGTGCAAGCGGCTGAAGCCACCGAGGATTACGACCGCA
>CANGMW010000002.1 GCA_947454695.1 Comamonadaceae bacterium
CTGCCTTTGCCCATGACACGCAGCACCTGGTCGCGCGGGCTGACATGAAAAGTCTTGAGCGTGACGAGCTCACTCACGCGCAGACCGCTGGCGTACATCAACTCCAGCATGGTGCGGTCGCGCACGGCCAGCGGTGTGGCCTCACCGGGCGCGGCCAGCAGGTCTTCGACCTGACGTTCGCTCATGGTCTTGGGCACGCGCAGCGGTTTTTTGGCGGCCAGCAATCGCAAGGTGGGGTCGGCCTGAACATAGCGCTCACGCAAGGCCCAGCGGTAAAACCGCTTGAGGACGGTCAGGCGCCGGTTGGCCGTGGTGGCGCGGCTGCTCGCGTGTTGGGCAGCGAAGTAGGCGTTGATGTCGGCCTCGCCGGCGGCCAGCAGGGTCTGCTGGTGGGCGATCAGCCAGTTGGTGAAGAGGGTGAGGTCGCGCCGGTAGGCGGCCAAGGTGTTCTTGGCCAGGCCCTCCTCCAGCCAGAGTGCATCGATGAAGGTATCAATGTCCGGCATGGCAGGCAGGGCCTTGGCGTGCCTCAATTAATCCAGTCGCAGGTGCGCGGTTTCCACCACTTTTTTGTAGACGGCGAATTCCTGCTTGATCTGCTCGGCAAACTGCTCGGGCGTGTTGGCCACGATCAGGGAGCCGGTGTCTTCAATGCGGCGACGCACGGCAGAATCTTCCAGTGCTTTGCGCACACCCGCGTTGATTTTGTCGACCACGTCTTTGGGCAGACCTTTGGGGCCATAGATGCCGTAGTAAGCCATGCGGTTCACCGGCTCCAGACCCACTTCTTTGAAGGTGGGCACGTTGGGCAGTTGTGCGAGCCGCTGGGGTGCGGCCAACACGATGGGCACCAAGCGGCCGGTCTGGATGAAGGGCAAAGCCGAGGGCAGGTTGTCAAAAATAATGGGCACCTGACCCGCCACCGTGTCGTTCAGCGCGGGGCCGGCACCCCGGTAGGGAATGTGGGTGATGAAAGTTTTGGTCTCGCTCTTGTACAGCTCGGTTTGCAGGTGGCCGATGCCGCCGGTGCCCGAGGTGGCATAAGAGTATTTGCCCGGGGATTTTTTCAGCTCGGCGATGAAGCCTTTGTAGTCGGTGGCGGGGAAGCTCGGGTGCACCGCAATGATGTTGGGCGTGGCCGCGATGTTGATGATGGGCGTGAAGTCCGTCAGCGGGTTGTAGGGCGTCTTGGGATTGATGGCCGGGTTGGCCGCCGTGGTGGACACGGTGGCCACGCCCAGCGAATAACCATCGGGGGTGGCCTTGGCGGTTTCATTGGCGCCGATCACGCCGCCGCCACCGGCCTTGTTCTCCACCACCACGGTTTGGCCCAGTACCTTGCCCAGCGGGTCGGCAATGGTGCGCGCAATGATGTCGGTGGTGCCGCCCGGTGCGAAAGGCACGACCAGACGAATGACTTTGTTCGGATAGCCCTGAGCCAGGGCGCTACCGGCAGCAGCCAGCAAACACAAGGTGAAAAGTGCACGACGTTGCATGGTGTGATCCTCTTTTTAAAAAATGATGCCGTTGACCAATCCGTGGATTCTATTGTCCCAACAAGCCGTTACGCAGCCGGGTATCCACCGGGTCATCGCCTACAAAAATGGCGAGCAAGGCCTGGTAGAAATCAGCGCCGGCAATCAGCACATTCTGCGCCTTGCCGTTAATGGCCAGACTCAAGCCGCGCTCGGGCACAAAGTCCAGGTCAATCGTGTCGCCTGAGCGGGTGTTGCCCAGCGCGTTGATGGTGGCGGAAAACACGGCCACGCGCTCCTGCATGGCGGCCCATTGGGCATCGTTGACGTTCTTGCGCATGCCGTCCACGAGCGCTTGGTTAATGTCTTGGGCGCTCACGTCCAAGAGCATGCGCAACTGCAAGCGCTTGGGGCCACTGGCGCTGATCGCGGTTGACCCGTTTTGGGTTTTTTGCACCAGGTACAAACCCGCCACATAGGCCCGGAAGAAAAAGATGGACCGAATGCCCAGCCCGTTGAGCTGCAAGTCCTGCCGCCCCAGTTGGATCTGATCCTCAAACCGCTGCCCCGCCAGTGTGGCCGCCTGCGCAGGCGTGGTCAGCGCGGCAATCAAAGTCAGGACGCACGATAGGGTTCGAAAAAGGGCAGTGTAAAAATTTGAAAGTTTCATCTTGATGGAACGCGTCTGAAGCGCATCGGGCTGACGATCGCCGCCACGGTGCTGCTTGCGCTTGAAAAATCACTGGTATTCTTGCACGGTGAACTACGCGCAGCTCCTCTTCCCCGATTTTTCTCTCATCCTTTGCGGCTATTTGGTGTGTCGCCACACCCAGCTCAACCGCACGGTGTGGGAGCCGGTGGAAAACCTGGTCTACTTTTTCCTGTTTCCCGTTTTGCTGTTTCACAGCATTGTGAAAAGCCCGCTGGACCTGTCGGCCGCGTCCGGGCTGATCGGTGCGGGTCTGTGCATGGGCTTGTCCGGCATCGCCCTGGCCTACAGCCTGCCCGCATTGCCCTTCATCGGGCGGCATATCGACCGGCGCGTCCATGCGGCCAGTGCCCAGGTGGCGTTTCGCTTCAACTCCTTCATCGGTCTGGCCTTGGCCGACCGGCTGGCGGGCGCGCAAGGCCTGCTCCTGATTGCGGTGCTGATTGGTTTTTGCGTGCCGCTGTTCAATGTGGGGGCGGTCTGGCCCATGGCGCGCCATGCCAAGCGGGGCTTTGTGCGCGAGCTGGTGCGCAACCCGCTCATCATCGCCACGGTGTCGGGTTTGGTGGCGAATTTGCTCGGCTTCAAAGTGCCCGTGTGGGCGGAGCCCACCCTCTCGCGCATTGGTGCGGCGTCTTTGGCGCTGGGTCTGATGGCCGCCGGTGCGGGCTTGCAATTTGCGTCGCTGGCGCAAGCCAAGACTTTGGGCACCGCCGTGTTGGCGATTCGTCATCTCCTCTTGCCTATGGTGGCTTGGGGCTTGGCGCGCTTGTTTGGGCTGACCGAGGTGCAAACCACCATCCTGCTGGCCTTCTCGGCCTTACCCACCGCCTCGAGCTGTTATGTGCTGGCCACCCGCATGGGCTATGACGGCGCTTATGTGGCGGGCTTGGTGACCTTATCCACCCTGCTGGGCGTGGTCAGCCTGCCCTTTGCGCTGGCTGTTTTGCGCTGAGTGCAGCGGCACTTGCCGCCTTTGCCCAATACGCACCCCGATCAAACCGACGCAGCTTGCGTCAGCGCCCACTGCACGTGCTCCCGCACCAAGGCGCTGGGATGATCCAAGGCCTGCGTAAGCACGGCTTGGATGGAGGTCTGCGCCCTGGCATCGTCACACGAGCGCAGCGCATTGCCCAGGGCCACGGCGATGTTGCGTTGCCAGCGCTCATGGCCGATGCGCCGAATCGGGCTGCCCAGGGTGTGGTGCAAGAATTCCGCTTCGCTCCAGGACCACAACGTCAGCAGCTGCGCACCACTCAAACCGGCACGCTCGTCAAAATCGGGCAGCGCGCTGCGCTGTGCAAATTTGTTCCAGGGGCACACCAGCTGGCAGTCATCACAGCCGTAAATCCGGTTGCCCATGAGCGGGCGCAGTTCCAGCGGAATGGGCCCGGCGTGCTCGATGGTGAGGTAAGAGATGCAGCGTCGCGCATCCAGCTCAAAGGGTGCCACGATGGCCTGCGTGGGGCAGATGGCGATGCACGCGCTGCACTGGCCGCAGTGGCTGCTGACGGGCTCACTTGGCGGCAAAGCCACATCCAGGAAAATTTCGCCCAGAAAAAACAGGGAGCCCGCGTCGCGGTTGAGCACCAAGGTGTGTTTGCCGCGCCAACCCAGACCGCTGCGGCTAGCCAGCTCGGCTTCCAGCACTGGTGCAGAGTCGGTGAACACCCGGTGGCCGAAAGGCCCGATGTGTTGCGCCATACGTTCACTGAGTTGCTGCAGGCGTTGGCGCAAGACCTTGTGATAATCCCGCCCCCGGGCATAAACGGAGACCACGGCTTCTTGCGGGCGTTGCAGGCGACCCAGTTCTTGCGTCTGCCAATCCAAGGAGGTATTTGAGGGCAGATAATCCATGCGGGCGGTGATGATGCTGACCGTGCCGGGCACCAGCTCAACGGGCCGGGCGCGTTTGAGGCCGTGGCGGGCCATGTAGTCCATCTCGCCATGAAAGCCCCGGGCCAGCCAGTCCGTCAAGCCGGGCTCGGCGCTGGACAAGTCAACCCCGCTCACGCCGATTTGCGAGAATCCCAGTTCGCGAGCCCATGCCTGAACCAAGGATATGAATTGAGTGCTGTTGAAGGTCACCTGCCGATTGTAAAAACATTGCGCTGCGCGGATGAAGCCGCCACGCAGGCACTGGCACGCCAACTGGCTGGTCAAGTCGCGCTGCGCCAGGCCCTGGTGGAATTGCGCGGCGATCTGGGTGCCGGCAAGACCACGCTGGTGCGGCATGTGCTGCAGGCGCTGGGCGTGCAAGGCCGCATCAAAAGCCCCACCTACGCGGTGGTCGAGCCCTACAACGTGGCCGGCCTGCCCATCTGGCATTTTGATTTCTACCGCTTCAATGATCCGCAGGAATGGGAAGACGCGGGCTTTCGGGACATCTTTGCCAGCCCCGGCTTGAAGCTGGTGGAGTGGCCGGACAAAGCCGGTTCGGCATTGCCGCCTGCCGATCTGCAGGTGGACATGGTTCTGCTGGACGATGACGCGCGCAGCATCACCCTCACCGCTTCAACCACGCTGGGCCGTACGCTCTTGGAGGGGCTGCCCGAATGAAGCGGCGCATGCTGCTGCAATCCGGCTCGGTGGTGCTCTTAATGGGCAGCTGGGAACTGGCGCGCGGGGCGAGCATCCTGGCAGTACGCCTATGGCCCGCGCCCGACTACACCCGGGTGACGATCGAGTCCGACACGCCACTGCTCACCCGCCAGACCTTTGTGGCACAACCGCCGCGGCTGGCGGTGGACATTGAAGGCGTCACGCTGAACCCGGCCCTGCGCGAGCTGGTGGCCCAGGTCCAAGCGGATGACCCCAATATCGGTGGCATCCGCGTGGGGCAGTTTTCAGCCAATGTGGTGCGCTTGGTCATTGACCTGAAGCAGCCCATGACCCCACAAGTGTTTTCGCTCTCACCCGTCGCGGCCTACCATCACCGCCTGGTGATGGACCTGTACCCCAAACAGGCAGCAGACCCGCTGGCCGCCCTGATTGCCGAGCGGCTCAAACAAAAAGAGTCCGCCAGTCTGGCCCCCAAAGGCAAGGAGCGCCAGAACGCCAACGATCCGCTGGGCGAGTTGATGGCTCAGCAAGCCCGCAAAGGCGGCAGCGCCGCAAACACGGGCAATTCAGCAATCCCTCAGGCTGGCACTGCACGGAGCAACGGGACCGAGCGGCTCATCATCATCGCGCTGGACCCCGGCCATGGCGGCGAGGACCCGGGCGCCATCGGGCCCGGGGGGACACGCGAAAAAGACGTGGTGCTCAAACTGGCGCACCGCTTGCGTGAACGCATCAACGCGATGACCATTCGCGGCAACACGGTGCATGCCTACCTCACCCGTGATGCGGATTTTTTTGTGCCCCTGCATGTGCGCGTGCAAAAAGCACGTCAGGTGCAAGCGGACTTGTTTGTCAGCCTGCATGCCGATGCTTTCTACACCCCGCGCCCGCAAGGTGCGAGCGTGTTCGCGCTCAGCCACGGCGGCGCCAGCAGCAGTGCGGCGCGCTGGATGGCCGCCAAGGAAAACAAGGCCGATTTGATTGGCGGCCTCAATGTGCAAGCCAAGGACCGCGAAGTGCAGCGCGCCTTGCTGGACATGAGCACCACCGCGCAAATCAACGACAGTTTGAAATTGGGCGGCACGCTGCTGAGCGAAATCGCCCGCGTGGGCAAGCTGCACAAACCGCAGGTCGAGCAAGCCGCGTTTGCGGTGCTCAAAGCCCCGGACATTCCCAGCGTGCTGGTGGAGGCGGCTTTCATTAGCAACCCCGAAGAAGAGACCTTGCTCAACAGCGAGTCTTATCAGGAGCAACTGGCCACTGCACTGGTGCGCGGGATTGAAGGCTACTTTGCCAAAAACCCGCCCCTGGCCCGAAACCGCAGCGTCTGAGGCGCTGACGCTTCAACGCCGGCGGGCGCGGTAACTGCCTATCAGCACCAACAAGCCGGGTATCAAAATCATGGCCCAAATGATTTTGTCTAAGTGCGCTTTGACAAAGGGGAAATTGCCGAAGAAATAGCCCACCGTGATGATGCCCACAACCCACAGCGCGCCGCCCCCGATATCGAACAGCGTGAATCGGGTGCGCGACATCTGCGCCACACCCGCCACAAACGGTGCGAAGGTACGCAAGAAAGGCATGAAGCGCGCAGCCACCAGGGTGATGCCGCCATAGCGCTCGTAAAACGCATGGGCCCGCTCAAACGCTTGCTTGTTGAACCAACGGGAGTCTTCCCACTGGAAGACCTTAGGACCAACAAATCGCCCGATGGTGTAGTTGCTCTGGTTGCCCAGCACCGCCGCGGCGAACAGCAAACCCACCGACAGCGGATAGCTCATCAGCCCCACGCCGCACATGGCGCCCACCACAAAAAGAAGCGAATCGCCGGGCAAGAATGGCATCACCACCACGCCGGTCTCGACAAAAATCACCAGAAAAAGCAGGGCGTACACCCAGGCGCCGTAGTGGGTGACAAACAGCTCAAGGTGTTTGTCGACGTGCAAGATAAAGTCCAAAACAAAAGCGATGTAGTCCATGGCGGGTGGTGTGTTCAGGGTTGCATGTTATTTTGAATCCAGGCCGCGATCAGATCGACCGCTTGTTTTTCAGCCCCGATGTAGCCGTGAAAATGAAGCGCCTCGCAGGGGTTGCCGCTCGCACCTTCACCGGCTTCAAACAACACGAGTTCTTTGCGCTTGGCCTTGCTTAAGCGCGAGATGATTTGCGGCGCTTCTTGCGGCTTGCAAAACGCGCAGGCATCCTTGGCATGGTGGAGCACCAAGACGGGCACGATGATTTTGTCCAGGTCCTGCTTGGGCACGGCCCCATTGACCCGGTAGGACGTGATCGAAGAGGTCAGCACCACGCCGGCCAGCATGTGCTCTTGGTCACGAATCGCGGCCGCCGCGGCCGATATCGTGCCCATGCTGGTGCCCACCACCCAGATGGGTAAATTATTTTTCTGACGAATCGTCTTGAAGATTGCCAGGTTGTCGGCCTGATGCTCATCGCGGATGCGGTTGGTGCCGTCCTGCAAATCGATCTCATCACTGGGGCGACCCACCATCACCAGATTGAAAGCATGAGCAGCCCAATCCTTGCCGGTGCGGATCAAAAAATTGCGACTCAAGGGCCAGCCGTCCTCGCCGATCTGGCCGTAACCCCCGCCGCCGCCGGAGAACAGCACCACATTGGCAACGGCCTTGGGCTGCCAGACTTCGAACACGGGAACGCGCACACCCGGGCGGGTCTCGATTTGCTTCACGCCAATGGCTTTGCCATCTTGCGCCTGAGCAAGCAAAGCCAATGCCGACAAGCCCATGGCGAGCAAAAATTTCAGCAAAAGGTTCATGGAGGCAGGGCTTTCAACGGGTTGAGGCTGGTGGTTATTGTCGCCTGACCAGCCGCGCCATACGAGGGCCGCCTTTGCCACCTAAAATGATCGGGTGAACGCATCCACTCCAGCCCCCACCCGCCGCCCTATTCGCGAATTGCCCGATGAGCTGATCAGCCAGATCGCTGCCGGTGAGGTGGTGGAGCGACCCGCCTCGGTGGTGCGCGAACTCGTGGACAACGCACTGGATGCGGGCGCCACGCAGATCACGGTGCGTTTGCTCGCCGGTGGGGTTCGCCTGATTGCCGTGGAAGACAATGGCATGGGCATTCTTCGTGACGAGCTCCCGATTGCCTTCAAACGCCATGCCACCAGCAAGATTGCCAACCTGCAGGAGCTCGAGTCGGTGGGCACCATGGGCTTTCGCGGCGAGGCCCTGGCGGCGATCAATGCCATTGCCCAGTGCGCCATCCTCTCGCGCCCGGCCGATCAGTCCAGCGCCTTCATGCTCGACGGCTTGAGCGGGGAGCTCAAACCCGTGGCGCGGGGAACCGGCACGACGGTGGAAGTGAAAGAACTTTTTTTCAGCACACCGGCCCGGCGCAAATTTCTCAAGACCGATGCCACGGAGCTCGCGCACTGCATCGAGGCCGTGCGACGACATGCCCTGGTGCGGCCGGACGTGGGCTTTGCCATCTGGCATGAGGGCAAGCTGGTCGAGCAGTGGCGGGTGTGCAGCGGCCCCGCCCCCTTGGATGAGCGACTGGCCGATGTGCTGGGCGAAGACTTCATCCACAACTCGGTGGCCATCGATTTCGAATCTCAGACCGCGCCCGGCAGTTTCGCCCCCAAGGTGCGCGTGCGTGGGCGCGCGGGTGTGCCCGATGCCGCCCGGTCGCGTGCTGACCAGCAGTTCAGCTACGTGAATGGTCGTTTTGTGCGTGACAAGGTCATCACCCATGCTGCTCGCAGCGCTTATGAAGACGTGCTGCACGGCCACCGCCAACCCATTTACGCCTTGTACGTCGAGCTCGACCCCACGCGGGTGGATGTGAATGTGCATCCCACCAAAATTGAGGTGCGTTTTCGTGATGGTCGTGAAGTCCATCAAGCGGTTCGGCACGCCATCGAGAGCGCGCTGGCTACGCCCCGCGCGCACAACGAAGCACCGGGCATCGCATCGCTGAATCTGCCCCAGGCAGCGCCGCCTCAAGCATCTAACGCCACTTGGCAACAACCGGGCATGCACTTTGACACGCCCATAGGCCACCGGGTGAATGATCTGTCGGCGCTGTGGTCGGCTGCGCCATCCACTGGGTCGACGACCGCCGCCCCGGCTTGGTCGGACTCAGCGGCGAACGCAGGACCGGCTTCAACAGGAGGCGACACCTCGCTGGCGTCCACTCCAGGTTCTGCGCTTCCCAAGCTGCCCGCCTCGTCCGGCCAGGACAACACCTGGCCGCTGGGCCGTGCGCTGGCGCAACTGCAAGGCATCTACATTCTGGCGGAGAACGCGCAGGGTCTGATCGTGGTGGACATGCATGCCGCACATGAACGCATCGTGTACGAGCGACTGAAGCTTCAGCTCGACCAGGCCGACATCGCCAGCCAGCCCCTGCTCATCCCGGCCACTTTTGCCGCCAGTCCGGAAGAGGTCGCCACCGCCGAGGCCAACACGGCGGCACTGCACGCGCTGGGCATGGAGATCACCCCGTTTTCTGCCAAGACGCTGGCGGTACGCGCCGTGCCGGCCACACTGGCCAGCGGGGACGCGGTGGAACTGGCGCGCAGTGTGCTGCAGGAGCTGAGCCAACACGAGGCCAGCACCGTGTTGGCCCGTGCGCGCAATGAGTTGTTGTCCACCATGGCCTGCCACGGCGCCGTGCGCGCCAACCGGCGACTCACGCTGGATGAGATGAATGCCTTGTTGCGTCAAATGGAAGAGACCGAGCGCTCCGACCAATGCAACCATGGGCGGCCCACCTGGCGACAAATCAGCGTGCGCGAACTCGATGCCTTGTTCATGCGCGGGCGCTGACACACCTGTTTTCACGCGCTGCGCAGTCGGCATAGACCTGTCAAAAACTCAGCCTGCTGCGCTTTGAGCCGCGGCAAAGTCGGCCGCATCGATCGCATAAAACGCATAGGGGTGCGACACACCGAACAAAGTTTTTTCGCCGAGATGGGTCAGCACGCCACCGATTTTTTCCATGGCTTTGCGCGAACGCAGGTTGTTGGCGCCCACATGGAACCACACGCGCTGGGCAAATCGGAAGGCATGGGCCAACATGAGCGCCTTCATCTCGCGGTTCGTGTCCCCGCCCCAATGGCTGCGGCTCAAAAAGGTATAGCCGATGGCCACCTCGCGCTTCACGGGATCCCATTCATAAAACCGTGAAGACCCGATGACCTGGCTGCTGGCCCGGTCGACCACCACCAGCGCACTGGCGCCCGCCATGGCCGGCGCAAAAAAATTGGCCTCGAACACGCCCCGCTGGTACCGCTTGGGATCGGGGTGTTGTTCCCAAATCAGGGGATCACTGGCGGCCGTGTACATCGGCACAAAATCTTCTGCGCGCAGCGGCCGCAAGATGAGGGCGTCCCCCACCAACGTGGGCTGACTCGGGAAATTTTCAGTACGTGCCATCGACCTGTCCTCTTTGAATTGAAAGCGTCTTGAGATGGTGAGCCGCCAACGCTTGCTTGATTGGGTGTTGGAATTGCGTGCTGACGGTGTGGGCTCGTTGAATTCACATCTTAGTCAAGATGGGCACGGCCCCTGAACGCTGCAGCGCTGCAACGCTGACAGGTAAAATTGCCAGCAATGTCCGCCTCTTCTGAAACCCGCCATACCCCCGCTGTGGCCTCGCACACTTCTGACGGACTCGCCGCTTCTCACGCGACACCTGCATCGGCCACTTTGGTGGTCTTCATTCTCTCGCTGCTTTTAGGCCTGCAGCCCGTCACCACCGACCTGTACCTGCCTGCTTTGCCCGCCCTCACCGAGGGCTTTGCTGCCAGCTTGTCGCAAGCGCAGCTGACCCTGAGCGCCTTGCTGCTCGCCTTTGGTGTGTCGCAACTGGCCTGGGGCCCCTTGTCGGACCGTTTTGGTCGCCGCCCGATTTTGTTGTGGGGCATGGGTGCGTATGTGCTGGCCTCGGTGCTCAGCACGCTGTCCACCAGCATGAACGGGCTGATCCTGGCCCGCATCATCCAAGGCGCGGCCATGGGCGCGGCTGTCATGTGCGCCCGCGCCATCGTGCGTGATCTGTACCGCCCGACAGACGGCGCACGCGTCATGTCTAAAAGCCTCACCGGCCTGGGCGTGATCGCCTGTTGCAGCGCGCCGCTGGGCGGATTGCTCACCGCGCATCTGGGTTGGCGCGCCACGCTGTTGTCGCTCACTGTGTTTGGTGCGCTGACTTTTCTGGTGGTGGCATTCTTCTTCAAAGAAACCCTGGCGCAAAAAAATCCTAAAGCCTTGCAACTGCGCACCTTGTGGAGCACTTGGCGTCTCATCATGGCCAACCCCACCTTCTGGGCCTTTTCCACCGTGTCGGTCGCGTCTTACGGCGGTCTGTTCACCTTTTTGGCGTCATCGTCGTTTGTGTTCATCAAGGTGCTGCATCTGTCGCTACCCGAATATGGCGGCGTGATGTTCAGCGTGTCCTTCACTTACATCCTGGGCACCTTCGCGTGCCGCCGCATGCTGCCGCGCCTGGGCGTGCAGCGCGCCTTGGCCATCGCGGGTGGCTTCACCCTGGCGGGGGGAACGATCATGCTGGCACTGGCCTGGCTGGGACTACACCAGGGATGGGCCATCATGCTGCCGTTTTACTTGTACATGCTGGCCCACGGCGTGCACCAACCCTGCAGCCAAAGCGGTGCGGTGGGGCCCTTCCCCTACGCAGCCGGTGCAGCTTCGGCACTCAATGGTTTTTTGATGATGTTGGCCGCTTTTGGCGTGGGTGCCTGGCTGAGCGCCCACTTGGACAACACCGTCATGCCGCTGGTCTGGGGGATCTTTTTCTGGAGCGTGCTCATTGCCCTGTCGGCCTGGACGCTGGTGCAAAAGCACGGCCAAGCAACTGAGCATTGAGCCTGTGCCGTGAACGAACACGCCCTGCTGTCAGCCCCTGCGCTCACCACGCCTGTGGTGTGCCTGACGGGCCCCACCGCGAGCGGCAAAACCGCAGCGGCCCTGGCCATTGCGCGTGTTATCCCCTGCGAAATCATCAGCGTGGACTCCGCCTTGGTTTACCGTGGCATGGACATCGGCACCGCCAAACCCAACGCGCAAGAACTCGCTGCGGTGCCCCACCACTTGATCGACATTCGCGACCCCACCCAAGCCTACAGCGCCGCTGAATTTGTGCGCGATGCCACGCAGCTGGTGAGCGAGATCCATGCACGCGGCAACATGCCGCTGCTGGTGGGCGGCACCATGCTCTACCTCAAGGCGCTGTTTGACGGACTGGACGCCATGCCCGCCGCCGACCCCCAGGTGCGTGCGGCACTGGAGGCACAAGCCCAGCGCGAAGGTTGGGCTGCAATGCATGCCGAACTGGCTCAAGTAGACCCTCTCACCGCCGCGCGTCTGCACCCCGGCGACTCGCAACGCATTCAGCGCGCGCTGGAGGTGTACCGCATCACCGGGCAGCCCTTGTCTGCCCTGCATTCAAGACCAGTCAATGGTGCGCATGCCGCCAGCGCCAACACCTTGATTTCGCTGGAGCCGACCGACCGGGCCTGGCTGCACGAGCGTATTGCCCGGCGCTTTGACCTCATGCTGCGCAACGGCTTCATGGATGAGATGAACCGTTTGCGCGCGCGTGGTGATTTGCGGGCCGACCTACCCAGCATGCGCTGCGTGGGCTACCGCCAAGCTTGGGAAGCGCTGGACGGCACCCTGCCCATGAGCGAGTTGCGCGACCGCGGTATTTTTGCCACCCGTCAACTGGCCAAGCGCCAAATCACCTGGCTGCGCAGCATGCCCCAGCGCCAAGTGGTGGCCTGCGATGCGCCTGATGCCGAAGCCCAAGTGGTGCGGCTGGCGCAACGCGATCCAGGGGTTGCGAATACCCGCGCCTGATCTCTTCTAGGACCGCCGGATCGAGCCTGATCGAATCAGTGGCGATTTATCCGAGATTCAAAAGCGACTGGGGTCCCGGCCAACGCCAAGCTCAAAAGAGATTCACCCGGGTGTTCATCGCGACTTACTGAGGATTGGATGAACCCGTGAATTGCTGGTGGCCCAACTGCCCCACTGCAGCGACCAGTTTGAGGCTGGAGGAACGCCACTCCGCTTGGCATCTGGCGTGCTCCTGCTTGGCGTCGACAAGATTGTTTTGCGCACTCAAAAGCTCGGGTAAATCGGCCACGCCCAATTCATAGCGACGCTTGGAGGATTCATAGGCTTGCGTCGCGGCCTGAAGCAAGCCATCAGCGAACGCGATGTTGGACACCGAGGACGCACTGTCCGCATGGGATTTCACCACGTCCACCAATACCTGCTGCGTGACACTGTCCACCTGGTACTGCGCCTGCTCCGCTTGGGCCTGCGCACCTCTGATTTTGTAGGTCCGCGCAAAGCCTTCAAAGAACGGGATGTTCAGGGTAAAACCTACATTGGTGGTGTTGGTCTTGGTCGTCTGCAAACTTTGATTGGGGTAGCCGTTTTGGTAGTAGTTGTAAGAGAAGTCAATGCTGGGCAAACCCTCCGTACGCAGTGCATCGACCTTGCTCAAGGCCGCATTCAATTGCAGCTGAGCTGATTTGATGGCCGGGTGCTCCGTTTTGACTTGATCGATCAGCGCTTGCAAGTTGTCTGTGGCTTGGGTAGCCCTTACATCGTCTGAAAAGCTCAAACGAATCGGGCTGTCACTTGGCAAGCCCATGCTCTGATACAGCACGGCCATCGCCTTGTCATAGTCGCCCTTGGCACGTGCAGCGGTCAACTTGGCTTTGGCTAAAGCCGACTCCGCCACGAGCACGTCATTGAGCGTAGCCGCACCCATTCTCAAGCGCAACTTGGCCGAGCCCACTGTGGCAAATGCGAACTCCACCGCTTCAAGCCGCAACTGGTAATTGGCCCGGTAAGTCACCACGTCGTAATACGCGCCCACGACCGATAGCATGACTTTTTGCAAAGTCGCGTCGCGGTTGAAAATGGCCGACTCCAGTTGGTACTTCGCAACGGCATTGTTGTTATAGCGCGCCGCAAAGTCCAGCAGTCGCCAAGATAAACCGAGGTAAGAGGTGGCGCCCATATTTTTGGAATTCAGAGCTGAGTTTTCAGGATATTCAACCGTGGACTCCAAACTGCTCATCGAGCCGTTCAAAGTAGGCAGGTAGCTTGCCCGCGCTTCGCCTAAGGCCGCCGCCTGGACCTTGATGCTCGCCCAAGCCGCGGCGACTTGCGGGTTGTTGCACAGCGACAGGTCCACCACTTCGATCAGAGAGAGTGCTTGGGCCGTATCGGTGGGGCGGGTGCAGTCCAAGCGACTGGCATCGGGTAAGTGCATGACACTGGCGTCGAGCTCAGGTCGTGTGAACAAGGGGTCTTGCAGCAAGTCGGGGATGCCCGTGCCCTCGGTCCGGCTGTACCAGTTGGGCTGATTGTTAGCGGGCCAAGCAGCGCCGCTGGTCGACACGGCCAGCACAGCGAGCACCGCCAGCAACGCACGCCTCCATTTAAAAGCATGTAGGAGATTCATCGCTCCGACAAGCTTTCGCGCGTGTGTTTGATGAGCGGCGACAGGAAATACTCATAAATGAAGCGGTCTCCCGTTTTGATTTCTATGCTCCCCGACATGCCCGGGTTGAGCGTCACCCGGCGCCCCTCCACATCCATGAAAGTCTGATCCATCGTGATCCGTAAGGCATACATGGGGTTCTTTGGAGCGCCGCCTTCCGCGCCGGCAGAGTCTCGAGCGGGCGCCCCTCCGGTGGACGGGTCCACCGCGTCCCGCGAGATATGGGTCACTTTGGCCGAGAGCAGGCCGTATTTGGCATAGTCATAGGCATCGAGCTTGACGGCGACCACCTGGCCTTCTTTTACAAAACCAATGTCACGGTTTTCAACATAGGCCTCAAATTCAATGGGCGCGCCATCGGGCACCAGAAACATCAGCGTTTGTGCGGCGGGCACCACGCCACCCACCGTATTGACGGCCAGCTGTTGAATGGTGCCGCTCACCGGCGCGGTGATAAGCAGCAAGTCCTGGTGCACCTTAGCGCGGCTCATGTCCTGGAACGAGGAACCGACCACCTTTTGCGCTTCATTCAGAGCGTCTTGCGCATTTTTTCGAAACTCGGTTTCCAAAATCGCCAATTGATTTTTGGCTTCGTTGTATTGACCCTCAACATCCAAATACTCACGTTTCTTTTCAAGGTACGCGTGTTCCGACACATCTTGTGTTTTCATGAGCACGGCATAGTCTTCTGCTCGTTTTTTGAGCAACGGCAAGATGCCGCCATAGCGGGCCATGTCATCTTTAAGCTTGCCACGGCGCGATGAAAAATCGTTCCACTGCGCCACCAGGTGACTTTTGGCATCGCGCAACAGGTCGGCGGGAAAGGCGTCTTGCACCACCAACTGCGGGCTTTGGTTGATCTCCATGGCTTTAAGCAAGGCCCGGGAGCGCGCCACCTGCAAAGCAGCCAGTTTGAAGTCGGAGTGGGACTTTTCGTAGTCCGATGCCACCACGCGGCTGTCCAACTCCAACAAGGGCGCGCCTTGCGCCACATACTGGCCTTCTTGCACATACAGCTGCGATACCTTGGCCACCTCAACGGAGGCGATGGCTTTGGAGCGCCCCCCTTGAATGATCTTGCCCTGGCCAGTCACGACAATATCCATCTTGCCCACCAAGGCCCAAATGATGAACATCAACACCATGGCCATGAGCAAGAATGCCAGCCGCCTCGAATAAACAGACACCGGCATGTGCTGAAGTGCCAAGGTCGCTGGCAAAAAAGCGGCTTCATCCTCGGTGAGGGGCGGCGGCGTGAGCGTCTTGCGGTTGTCCCAACTGAACTTGAACACCTGCCAGTAGCGCGAACGTAAATCTCCTAATGCCGCCCAGCGCAGTCGCAAAACAGGTAGCCCCAAGCGCTGACCCAAGGTCGTTTTTGTAATAGTCATCGAAACCTTTTCATCCCTGCTGCAAATCAAACAAATGACGGTAAAGGCCTTTGGGGTCCTGGATCAGCTCATCATGCGAGCCACTCTCTACCAACTGCCCCCGGTCCATGACCACAATTCGATTGGCGTCGCGCACGGCCGAGAGCCGGTGCGCGATGATCAACACCGTTCGGCCTGCCGAAATTTGCTTCATGTTTTCGCGGATGATTTTTTCTGACTCGTAATCCAGCGCGCTGGTGGCTTCGTCAAAAATCAGAATCTTCGGGTTGGAGATGAGCGCGCGTGCTATCGCCAGACGTTGACGCTGCCCGCCCGACAAACCCACACCGTGCTCGCCCACCATGGTGTCATAGGCCTCAGGCAACTCGCAAATGAATTCGTGCGCGCCAGCCAGCTTAGAAGCGCGGATGATGGCTTCCATCGGGGCATTGGGCATGGTCAGGGCGATGTTGTCGCGAATGGAGCGGTTAAAGAGCGTGTTCTCCTGCAACACCACCCCAATTTGACGACGCAAAGACGAGGTGTCCACAATCGCCAGGTCCTGTCCATCGACCAGCACACGACCGTGGGTGGGCACATACAAACGTTGTACCAGCTTGGTCAAGGTGCTTTTGCCTGAACCCGAACGACCCACGATGCCGATCACCTCACCCGGCTCCACCGTGAAATCCACCTTGCTCAACACATCCGAAGCATCCGGCTTGTAGCGGAAGAACACCGCATCAAAGCGGATGGAGCCGGTCAAACTGGGCAGTCTGCTTTTTTGTCCACTGACCTCGGTAAAACTGTTGAGAATGTCGCCGAGGCGGGACATAGAAATGCCCACTTGCTGAAAGTCGTTCCAGAGTTGGGCCAAGCGCAAAATCGGCCCGGAGACTTGGTTGGCCAACATATTGAAAGCCACCAGTTCACCCACGGTGAGTTTGCGGTCAATCACCAGCGAGGCACCAAACCACATGATGGCGGCCGTGACGAGCTTGCTGGTCAGATTAACCAGCGTAGAGGCTATCGTGGAGGCGTTAGACACCGACAGACCCGATCGGACATAAGCCGCCAGTTGCTTATCCCAAGTGCGAAACCAGTGGTCCTCCACCGCCAGTGATTTGATGGTGTCGATGCCGGAAATCGACTCCACCAAAAATGACTGGTTTTCCGCCCCCTTGGCAAACTTGTCATTCAGGCGAGACCGGATGACCGGCGTGAAAAAGACAGAGATCAGCACATACACGGGAATCGACAGGCAAACGATCAGAGTGAGGAACTTGCTGTAATAAAACATGACCGAGAGGAAAATCACCCCGAACACGGCGTCCAAAAGCACCGTCATAGCGTTGCCGGTCAGGAAAGAGCGGATGCTCTCGACCTCGCGCACCCGCGCGACAGAGTCACCTACGCGGCGTGCGTTGAAGTAGGCAATGGGCAGGCCCAGCAAATGCCGAAACAGCTTGGCCCCCAACTCCACATCAATCTTGCTGCTAACCGACGCGAACACGAGTGAACGAATACCGCTCAAAGCTGCTTCAAAAACAATGGCAATCAGCAGTGCTACGGCCATCACGTCCAGCGTCTTCATGGCGTTATTGACCAAGACCTTGTCCATGACGACCTGGAAGAACATGGGCGTGATCAGGCCAATAATTTGCAAGATGACAGAGATGAGCAACACCTCCAACAAAATGCGCCGGTACTTGACCACCACCGGCACAAACCAGGTGAAGTCAAACTTGCCTAAGCCCTCCGCGAAAGTGGCTTTGCTGGTGATGAAGATGAAAGAGCCGTCCCAGAGCTCGAAAAAATCCTGCTCTGAAATAACCTCAGGCGGCTTGTCCTTCCTCTGGATCAAAAACCTTGGCGCCTTCGCAGTCGAGAAAGGTGGCGCAGCGGCATCTTGCGTTTTGGCAGGAGGCGCGTCGTTCAGCATGCGACCCATAATGAAAAAACTGCCATCCCGGGCGCAGGCAATTGCGGGTACTGGCGCATGCTGCAAACGGGTGATGTCTTGCACCACATGTTTGGCAAACATGCCGTTTTTGTTGGCAGCCAGCATGATTTGCTGAACCGATAAATAGGCGTGACCGAATTCGGACTTGACCTTCTCGCCATCGAGCTGGATATGGTGCAAAGCGGCCATGGCCGATAAGCACCAAAGACCCGACTCGTCCAGGGTTGTTGAGGACACTGTGTTCATGATCAACGACTTACGTGAGCGTTCAGGCCGATGGATGAAGCGCGTTGTAATAGCTGATCAGTTCACTCACCCTGTATTCCGTTAGTTGATTCGGAACATTGGGGTCAGTTCTATGGTCTACCGTTTTGTGACCTATGTTGACTGTTCCCGTGTGGTTGGGGTCCAAGTAACTATTGAGAGCCTCAATTAACTTAGAAATATCGGCTGAAGATGTTATTTCTAACTGAGTATTATCTGCAGTAGGCGTAGCCTCAGTAATACTTAATTGCGTCAAATCACCACTGTAGTTGATTGTAGACAGCTTGGTCTGTACATCACCTGCATTATCAAAACTATCCAACCAGATTGACCCGTAATTACCACCAGCCGCAGTTGTATCACGACTAAAGTAAAGATCACTGAAATTAATACTATCGAATTCAAACAGCTGTTTATCAACTAAAGGCTCTGATTGATTATTATTAAAAATGGATGTTATGGACGATTTTTTTGCAACACAGATCAGCAAAGCACTGTCAGTCTCATTGACTGTAAAAGTACCAGAACCAACAAGCAAATTTATTTCAGAATTACCTGCCGAATTAATAATAGCTTGGGACTCGAGCGTTGCACCCAAAGCGGTACCCGTAGCGAGGTTAACTGTGGTTGACTCGGTATCGTCGCCAGTCACAACCAGGGACAATCGTGCTCCTGCATCCGCGGAAACAACGTTGGAACCGCCTGCAATATTGATTTGGAAATCATCCACATCGCCAGCAACATTAAAATTATTGAGGCCACTAAAAACAGTAAGATTTTTCAAACGCTTGTCAGCTGCAACACCCGACTGATCAGCTATATAGTAATCCCCCCCATATAACGAACCCGTTATAGAATTAACACCAGTAAAATTAATCTCATCACCGGCAACTTTGACGCCGTTCATATAGTAATAAGCATTAAAGATATTATTGTATTCGACCTCGCCTTGAGAAGTTGAGCTAAAAACTTGCGAAGCCACACAAATTCTTCCTGGAATACCAGCATCATCCTTTCCAGTGTAAGTAAAGTCAATAGTAGAATCATGATAATTTTGAATAACACTTTTAACATCACTCATCAATAATGGATCATGGTAAACTATATCTGCAAAATTTAGCTCCATAAAAACATAACTATTATCTCCAGTCAAATTAACCTCAGTTCCCGCCCCCACAGAAATTATTGCATTATCTCCGTCAAGTGAAATACTGGCTGCAATTGCACTTGCATAATATTTTTGATTAGATTTTGAACCGCGCACTATATCGCCATCACTATTAGACCCGTATACACCACCAACCAAAAAGTTATCAAGGTTAATTGATTTGCTCCGATCAGAATCAGAACCTGTCAAATAAACCAAGCCGCCTGGGTGGCGCCCCCCATCAAGGATTGTTGGAGAATTTATATAAACAGATTCGGCGACACCTCTAGAAACATAATATTTACTCGATCCATGACCACTAATTAAATCAACCGATGAGGCGTTGATAGTGTAAATATCATTACCACTAGACGCTGAAGCATCAATGCGAAGTTTTTGAACATTACCATCAACTCTATTTATTACAAAAACCTGACTCTCTCCATTATCAGTATGAATTTCATAAGTAAAGACCCCATCCCCCCACCCAGGGGAAGCCGTTGGCGAAATTGATTGAGAGGGCGTTCCAATATCGAATAAAAAATTATCGGCATCAATAGCATATTCAGAAGAATATCCAATTTGATTTTTTGTCGATACGTAAGAAGACAAGTAATTAGAAATAACATCCTTTTCGTAAGTTGATCTCATATATTTTTCATATTTATAATCCAAAGTTAGAACGGTAATTTTATTATGCTCATCAACTATTCGATGGTATTTTGCAACGAGATCATCCGCCAAGTTTTCCATATAAAACTTTAGAGCTTCAATACTATCAGCAATCAACCAATTTTTATCAGACAATTCCGTAGACATTGCTCTCAGAATATTCTCATTATAAAATGGATTAAAATAGTTGGCCACGGGAATGATATCCCATAAGGCGGACCTAGAGTAGGCATTAATTATGTCAGCCTTATGATTAAGTCCTGCATCCCTTAAAGCTTGCTCGTGTGCTGCTAACTGATCTCTTCGCACATAAGATGAAAAATTCGGCATTAAATTCATTAAGATTTGAAGTGCCACACCAACTGCCGCGGCAGCAGGGTTGCTTTTCTTACACAAGGTTATGATCGTAAGAAGACTTGTAATTACAGCCCCAGTCAGTTGTATCGCAGAATCATAGGCAGAATTTTGATACTGCTTTTTCAAATTCGGATCGCTCTCATCGAATGCTGCTTTTTGATAATAATAATAGGCAGCGAGGTGCGCTCCGGATAAAATAATATCACCTACAAAATTCCCAATCTCACCAACCAAGGATAATTGGGCTAATAATTTCGCTCTTGGCGCGCTGTTTGCAGGAATAAATAACAATGAATTACTAAAAACATTCGAAGCAGCGAGAATTGATGTTCCAGCCATACCCAACTGAGCAATGGCCATATTCAATTCATCTCCATATGTTGGGTTACCCGTCTTTCTATCTATTGTCAATTGCCGACTGAAACTTTGATAAGTAACAACTGATGATCCAAGTGCCACTACAGCTGAAATTATTCCATAGAGTTTCTTACTTGCATCTTGCCAATTGTTTAAATGCTTTCTCACATCAGTTAAACGAGCGTTTGTAAAAGCAGCTTTATAAGAGTCTTGATTTAAGAAGGCTTCAAACTCAGCCAAAGATATGCTCTGATTTATAGCATCTTTCAATTCTCTATTATAATTTTGCAACTCAGCAGAAGATAAAACTGATTTTATTAGCTTATTGGCAGATGACCCCAAATTTCCAGAATTGGTTAAAAAATCATTTATAAAATTACCTCCCCTCAGAAAGTTCCCTACCGCACTCAAAATCAATTGATTGGCTTTGTATTCATTAAAATTAGAACTATTTGGATTAACTGCATCAATCGAATATATTTGGTAAACTTGCGATATTCCAGTTAACATAGAGAGAATTCCGGTAAATGCACGCAGTCTTCTCGTGAATTTAACAGTGCTATCCACGACCCCATCAGCAGGGTCAATGGCTCTTAAATTTTTTCTAAATTGAAGTGCATTTACAGCATACACCTCATCCAAAAAATTAATTGCCAAACTATAATCATCCTGATCTCGATGGGCGTTTTTATATTTAACCCATGCATCGTCCTTATTACTAACTACAAGCAACGCTGCGCCATTAATAGATAAATCGCCTTCGGTAAAACGTCTGGAAAATTGCTCTATTGTGACTTCACCAATGCCTTCAATGTCAAATTCAGCAGGAAGTTGCTCACTATACATTGCATCCATTAGCATAAAGTAAATGTTATCAAATAATGTTGTCTGACCATTCCCTGAATCAATACCTTTTTTGCTTTCATCCACCAAAGCATTTACGGAATCCAATAATTTTGAAATCTCTCGATTATCATCATTAACTTGATCCTGAAAGTCGTTAGCTATGGTTATTCTGTTTTCGGCGTCATATTGCATTCCCGCTATGGATATACTAAACTCCTTTGCCTCACGACCATTCCCCAGATCAATACCACTAATAAATCTTGCCATTTCGATCTCTGATTTATTATCCTCACTATTATTACCGCTGGAAATAATTCTCGTCACTTCTGATTTTTTTTCTTCAAAATTGCGTGCCTCAGCATCTACAGAGCTTCGACTTATTTCAGCCATTTCTTTGACTGCATCAGCCACGCGGGGCCCGGTATACCCTACCTTTCGCTCATTGAGACTTGCTTCTGCACTGAGTATTTCCAACTTATTATTTAACAGTCGCGAGTGGCTAATTAATTTGTTAACAGTCACCAATTTTTCTTGGACTTCTTGAAACTTTGTACTTGCCACCAATGTTTTTAATATCAGGTTGGCGTTGAGAACTTTGTCTCTAACCTCTTTTATGTCGAATGATGCCAATCGAGTGCCTGTCCGATTTGGATCGGCGTTGAAAGCAGCGACTTGGCTGACCGTCTGAGCAATTTTTGCGATATCTCTGCTCAGCGCCAAGTTAAGCCAATCACCACGTGCCGCTCTGACCAATGTCGGAGGCGTTTGGTAGCTCATTCCGGCTCTAACAGCCGCCATCAGATGGGAATAGTCAGGGTCGTTTGGGTTGTACGTTTGGCCCGAAAGGTTCCAAGCGTTCACGACAGCAGAGTAAGACGTTTGGAGTGTTGTCGAAATTTCCAAAAAGTTCAGCGCGGCGTCCAGGTAGCCGAATTGTGGAATTCCCTGCATTCGAGTCGGTTGTACTTCCTCCCCAGTCAACAGTTCTACCAGTTGATTCACCTCTGACTCAGACCAGTTCGACGCCCCTCGGTAGAGCGCATTCATGTGTACCCCATCAATGGCACCCAACTCCTCTGCGCTGTAACTCAGTATTCCCCGGTTGGCAACCAGAGAGTCAAAGGAGCCTGTGCCACTAGCATTAGTGGTCAGCGCGTTGAGGTAGCTGTTAGGGGACGTGTTGGTTGGTGTTGTCGGTGGAATTGCCGGATCCGGCGTTGGCGCAGAGGTCGGTGCAGACGATTGAAGGGCACCAAGTTGCCAAGTTGACATGGCACTTCTGACCGTGCTGGTGAACCAGCCCGCATGGTCACGGTAGACAGCCGTCAATGTTTCTACTGGGAGCGTGGCGATGACGCTTGGCGACAGCCTTGCGAACTTATCATCTGGCAAAGCCTCAATTTGCGCGGTCGTGAGGCTGTTGATCATGGTGCCCGTGATGGCGCCTATTTTTTCATCAGACAGCATGCTCCAATTGCTTGCAACGGCTGTGTCCGAACCCAACAAGTTGCCCAGTCGATTGCCCACGCCTTGGAACGTTGTGGTGTTGAGCTTGTTGACAAAGCCCAGACCCAATTGCGCTATATCCGCTGAGGACAGGTAGGCGATTTGTCTTTGCGACAAGGCGGCGATGCAGGCGTCATTCCAATAGGCCAAGTTGCCCGCAGCGGCTACCTCCATTGGGCTGAATTTGCTGACAAATTCCGCGGGCATGTTCGCCAATAGCTCAGGGCTAAGGTCATCAAACCCACCAAATAAATCACTGTTGAAGCCATTAACAGCGGCCAGGTAGGTAGTCCACCCCACCAAGGGAACAAGCGTGCCCACCACCATTGCCGTGGGATTTTGTTTCAGGAAAGAATGTAAGTTCGAAGCTGTCAGTCCTATGGCACTAGAAAGGGCAAGAAGACCTTTTGACACCAGAAAAGCTTGCTGCGCAGATGTGAGGACACTGACCTGATAGGCCGTCAAACCAGAAAGCTTAGACAAGTCTTTCAGATCGGGGTTTGCCTCCGTATCGGAAAAATTCGTCGTCGATGGGAATATACCCGGATTGAACCTAACAATGCCCGCAAGTGCGGCGTCCAACTCGGCTTGGGTTTTGCCATCCGTAGCTGTCTGGAAGTCGAGCAGTGCTGAAGAAATGGGACTCACCATGCTTGTAGGAACTGCCTTGGAGTTGATGTAAGCCCATACAGAATCCTGTTTAAGTCGGCTTGTCAAATTAGCATTACTGCCTATTGGGTCGTCACTCAGGTTGGCTAGGAGATAGTTAGGTTCTGAAAATTTCAAGAAGGAAATTCTTGAACGGTCTGGCGAGAACTTCTCCCACAGATTCGAAACCGTCAGCAGTGATGTATCAAGATGCGACAACTGACCAGGGCTTAAATGGCTCAGTTGGTTGGAGGTAAGTCCAGCGACTTGTGAGCCCGATAAACTGTCAAGCTGCACGCCGGATGCTGAAGATAGGTTGAGCGAATTTAAGAAATTTGTGCTGAGTGACAAGTTATCGGCAATCCAACTACCTAAATTGGTCGTTAATCTGGACAGATCGAGCTTGCCAATCAAGGGCTGGTTGTCAGATCCATTGGCTGCGGTTAAACCAGCGATGTCATTACTGTTCAAATAGTTGATATTGAGGTACGGAACTTGTGCCTCCATAGCGCCAATCTGCATCAGCGCCTGGGTTTGAACAGTGTCCAACTCGGCTGTGGCTTGAACCAAGGTTTGCAAGTTAAGTTTGCTGATTTCATCAGCCGACATGTTTGAAATCTTCAAGCCGTCGCGGTCTGTTTTTAATGCGAATGTGCCCGCATTCAACAAATGCAAGGCGGTGATAGCGGCGACACCATTCACCGGCATTTGCATCAGGTAATTGAAATTGCTCGCGCCAAGAGAGGATGCGTCGATACAAAATAGCCGAGATACTGTGTGAGCGCCAATCGTGATCGTGGAATTAGCCAATCCATCGAGTTGCGTATGCGTGAGGAAACTCGCATTGATCGCGAATAGTTGGTCATCTCTCCAACCTTGCAATGTCGTAATGTCATAACTTTGGGTTTGGGCAATATTCGCTGTTCTTAAACTTCCCGTCAGTTGCAAAGGATTCAATTGTGAAAATTGAGGCACGGTGAGCGCGTCCAAACCTAAGGAAGTCAGACTGGGTTGGCTAGAGAAAGAGGCACCATTCAGTTGATTTACCCAGCCATTAGCTGTAATGGTCGCCAAGTTCTGACCTAAGCTGGAAGCGTTCAAAAGGTAAAGGCCTGTTTTACCTGTGTTTGCAACGGAATCGATTGTGCTCAAGTACTTGATTTGATAGCTAGCCAGAGCGCTGGCGTTCACCTCGTTTAGATATTGTTGCGGAATCAAGTCAAGATTGATCGATTCGATCTGCGAATCTGTTAATTGAAGAACCTGCTTCAAATCAAACATAGCAGTCATAGCAACCAACTGATCCGCGGTTAGCGTGGCAGCATTTAAATTATTAAATTTCCCTGCCTGTTGAATGCTCTGAAACTGTGCGCTCGTCAGTTGCGATGCATCTAACCAGCCCAGCTGTTGCACCGAAAGCTCATGCAGATCAGCACTCAATGACGAAACAGGAATTTTTCTAAACTCATCAGGCGTCAGCATATTCACGGCTCTTGATTGCATCAAACTGCTCAGATTGAGATAGTCAAAGCCTTTACGCACCAGGGGTGAACCAATACCCGCTGGGTTCGTAATGCTCATGTCCATGAAAGCCCGTATATCTTCAACGTCCAAAGTGCTGGCATCGAGCTTGGCAATCAACAAAGGATCGGTAATTTGGTCAACCCGCAGTCCCTCTGTGGCCTCTGGATTTGCAAACGTTCCCGCATTGATGTAGCTCAGTTGTGACAGCCCATTTGAACCACTGAAGTTGGTGGTGTTGGCCAGCCGCTGAACTTGTTCCAAGGTCAGCGTAGACGCATTGAGTTGGCTAAGCTGCACTGCAGAAAATGCAGCAAGTTGAGACGCCAAGAATGTGGACGCATTCAACGCAAAAAGTTTGGTGTGCGGGAAGCCGTTAATTCTGATGGGAACCTGCTCAAGCGCACCCAATAAATCTGAACTGAGCTGCGATGCATCAATTGATGCAAGTGCAGCAACCGACAACATGCCTATTGGCCTTTTGATAATGTTGTCGTCATGATCCAAGGTTGTTTCAACCGCATAAAAATCAGAGATAGTTAACGATCTGGCGTTAGAACCCAATCTGGCGGGATCCAGTTGCATAAGGGTAGCCAGCGACAAATCACTCAATTTAATTCTTGTGCTGTCGGTTGAGTCAGCACTTGCAAAAGTCGCGCCATTTAAAGCCGACAACTGTGCATTGCTCATGCTCCCTAGTTGAGCGGTGGTCAACTTTGAAGCATCGATATAGAAAATCTTTTTCCATGAATACAGCTTGGCGTCAGTAGCATATTCGTCTGCTGAAAAGCCCGTCTCGTAGAGGTCAGCGATTTGAGCTGTTGTTAAAACCGCGGGGTTCACATAGGCTAATTGCTGGGCTGTCAAGCGGTCAAGCCAAGTGACACTTTGTGATATTTCAGTGCTGAGTTCTTGGGCTGTGAGTTCGGAAAGGTTCGAGCCCAAAGTCTTGAAATTGAGAAGGTCAATCATGCCACCGGTACGAATTTCAGCAAGCTTGGTTGTGTCGAATGTGGAGGCATCCAATAAATACAGGCGCGAGCGGGTTGATCCATCGCTGTCTGTGAACGTGGCGTTTTTCAATGAACTCAACTGCGCGGCTGTTAATACATTGGCGTTGATGTATTTCAGTTCATCATGAGGCAGCCGCTCAAGAATAGTTTGCGTGCTATTTACTGTGGCTACAGGCGTGTCCAATTGGGACGAAGATAAGCTGCCTAAACCCTCAGCGAGGTAGCCTGACTTGAAAAAGTTCATGTCACTAAGTTCTGACAGATTGAACTTCGCTAGCTTGTCGCCCATAGCGATCAACGTTGAGGGTTGTGAGCTACTTTGGTCGCTCAAGCGCTGCGACACAAAGTTATTGATGTTCAATAAACCCAATTTGTCAGCTTGAGCAAGCGCCTTTAGCTGCGCAAGCGTCATTTGACTTGCCTTGAGTGAATGGAGTTGCAAAGGATCGGCAACCGGCGGTTGTGTTTCGCCCAAAAGTCTTCTAAAAATCACACTCCCTTCACCTTCAAGGACCCCACCGGACAACTCGTCAATCAGCGTTGAGCCGCGACCGTAATCATTGCTCAACACCACATTGAGCTGTTCGTGCGTTAATTTGCCCACTTGGTCGGGCGTCAGATTACGCACATCGATGTAAGCGAGTTGTGAATCGCTGAGGTGAGTCACTTCGAGCTGCTGCATTTGCTCACGGGTGAGGGTTGCAATTTGCGCTGCTTGAATCGTTTTCAAATTCAATTGACTGAGTTGAGCCACACTCAAATCTGACAGGTGTAGGCCAGTCGCATCAGGTTTGGCAAAACTTGATGCGTTTAACAAATAAAGTGCAGAGTGCGTGACGCCGTTACCCGTGTCTACTGCGTAGTTTGCTAAATCCGTGATTTGATTCTGGCTCAAACTTGCGCAATTCAAACTGAAGAGTTTGATATTGGTTTTGCCTGTGAATTCATTGACCACCGCGACACACATGGCGTGCAATTGATCGGCGCTTAAGACAGAGGCATTCAAATACCCAAGCTGGGTGGAAGTCAAACAGTCAAGCAGCGCGGACGCAGTACCTGTGTCAGTGGTGAAATTCAAGGCCAGCCTGTCTGCTCCCAATCTGAAGAGATTGGCCCCAAATGTTTTGTAGCTCAGGCGTTTGAAAACTTCAATATCCAGGTCAGCCAAATCGGTCGCATTTTGATTTTTGACACTGTCAAAGCCTGCTGCATCCAGGTAAAAAAGGCGCGAGCGGCCATTGTGGGCATTGGCAAAATCGCTTGCAGCACTTGTTGGGAAACCCGTTGTGGGCCGATACAGCCCGATCAGCTGTGTGGCTGAAAGATTGGCCACATCAATGCGCTCAAGTTGGCTGGGAACCAGCTGCAAAAGCTGACCATTGCTCAAATCGCCTAGCTTGATCGCCGTCACCTGCGCCCCACTGAGCTGCGTCACATCCAGCCACGTCGTGTGGTCTGGCGTGAGCCCTGCGATCCCCTGTATGGACAGGGTGGCCTGGTTCAGGTTTTGGAACTGGGTCTGCGTCAACCCATTCAAGCTAAAACCATTGGCATCTGTTAATGCGTCTGTGGTTGACGCAAACGTGGCTGCGTTGAGGTAATAAAGCGCCGTGTGATTGGGGTCATCCACTTTATGGCGAGAATCCAGCGCGCTAATGGCCAACGCCTGTGTTTGCAAGGCCAAAGTCGATGCATTCAGGTAGTAGAGCGCATTGTGGGACTGCCCGGTCACGGGATCGATCAAGTCCGAACGATTCAGCAAAGTCGTCAACCTGCGTGTGGTTGCAGTATGACTGGCCGTTTGCACATAGAGGGTATTAGCAAAAATCCAACCCAATTGGCTGGCGTTCAAGCCATCGAGCAGCGTCTGATCTGTACCCCATGGCTTGTCAAAGTCAGCATCACTCAGGTTTGCAAACAACGCCTTCACTGCCGCCACTCTGTTCGGACTTGCATTGGGCGTCAGTGTGATCCCCAGGATTTGATCTGCGCTCAGTGCTGCAATTTGCGCTGGCACAAGGTCATCCAGATGGATGGCATTGACTTGCGCCGGTGAGAGTTGCGCGATATTGAGCGCACTGGTGTGATCAGCATCCAAGGCGGCAATGCCTTGGACAGAAATCGTGGCATGGTTGATGCGCTGAAACGGGATCGTAGGGAGGTCGTTCAGCGTGAGGCCACTGCTCGTGCCTGCTGCAGATGGAATTGCAAACGTTGCAGCATTCAGGTAATAAATGCCGTAGTTGGAGTCGCCCGCTAACGACAGGGCAGCCAGTGCAAGCGCATTCGTGCTGGTTAATTCTGAAGCATTGATGTAGTACAGGGCCCGATGGGGCAGCTCTGTTGCGCTGCTAACAGGCATCTCCCTGCTAGCCAGTGCTTGCAGCTGGCTAGCTGACAGCACATTGGCATTGACCATGGCCAGCTGTACCGAACTCAAGCTGTTGAGCAGCGTGACGGTGTAAATTATTTCTGTCAACCGAACTTGGCTTAGGTTGTGGAATAAATTTTGAATCGCACTGCGCCGCTGCACAGAATCTGATGCTTGCTGACTGATCGCCAGGAGATTCTCTCCATAGAGATGTGTAATCTGAGACGCAGTGAGATATTCAAAGTGTACTGAAGGAATTTGTAATGCACTAAGCGCGCGCATTTCAAGCTCTTGTGTATGTGACTCATCAAGACTTTCTAAGCCCTTTGCAGTAATCGTAGATTGATGCACCTTCCGAAATGCGGTGATGCTCAAATCATTCAGCGTAAAACCTTCTCCTGAAACTGTGGCAAACGTTCCCGCACCGAAAACAGACAAAAGGGTAGTCGAAGCGTGATCATTTGGATCTGCGATGCCGGTTCCCGACAATCTCTCAGCAGTTACCTGATCTAACTTAGAGAGATCGACAAGGGTAATGCGCCTTCCAAGTGCCTGGAACTGTGAATAAGTCAGCTGACGCACATCCAACTGGCTTATACGCTCGGGGTGGTAGCTAACAAGATAATCAATTTGGCCGTACGTCAGTGTGGCCATGTTCAGTTGGGAAAAGATGGACTCAGGCAAGTCGTTCAAGCTCAGCGCATTCGCACTAGGCCTGGTCGAAAAGCTAGCCGCATTGAGTTTGTAAAGCCATGAGTGCCACACATTGGCGCCGGCTTCTCTGAACACGAGGTTTTGCAAAGTGGTCAAAGCCACCATGTTTGTCGGCGTTCCTAAACTCGAAGCGTTCAAGTAGAACAACGCGTTGTGCGTCTCGCCCGAGCTTGTATCAACCTGCGGGCCGTTAAGTTGTTTGAAGAGTTGGGTATCGAGTTGGCTGGCATTGATTCGGCCAAGTTGGGCGGCACTCAAAGATAAAAGCAATGACTGATCGTGGTCAGCCTGACCTATGCGTCCACCGTAATATATTCGTGTTCTAGAAATATTCGCACCGAGTTGCTCGGAGTTGAATGCGAACAACAGATTAGAATTCGACCAGCCAGCAATTGTTGTAGGCATTAAATATCCAATCTGAGTTTTTGTGATCCCTCTTATTTGATTCTCAGTAAGCTGATTTAAATTCAAATAACTCAGACGAACACCATCAAGACTACCAATCAATTCGCCGGGAAAAGCACTCCAATTCAAATTATTTAATTGCGCGAAGCTTAACCCATTGATACTGAATCCCATTGTGCTGGTGTATGCATATGAAGTAGTGGCAAATGTAGTCGGATTCAGGAAGTACGTCCCTCTGTGCGCTTCGTTGGAGCCATCGGTAAATGTCAGCGCATCCAGTCTGCTAATGACTGTGGCTGTAGAACTCACATCCAAACTAGACGCGTTAAGGTAGTACAGCCCGTTGTGCGATTGCGTTGGCGCTGTCGGGTCTGGCAAGTACATCGTTTGCAATACCCTAAACTGCGCATCACTTAAAACATTGGCATTGAGTTGCCCAAGCTGCAGGGCAGTTAAATTTTGAAGCAAGCTTGTGCTCGCCCCGCTAGATACCACATCCAATTGTGCGCTGGTTAAGTTATGCAAGCCCGTGTTCAAATCGGCCACCTTGCCTGTGAAATCGGCCACCTTGCCTGTGCTTTGTAGGCTCTCCGACTGCCCCCCCCTAATGGGCAGTTGCGCCAGCTGCGTGGTTGTCAGCTTGCTCACGTCCATCCAGCCAGTGTGCAGTTTGTCCAAGTGCTGAAAGATAGTTTGCGTGAACGTGCTCAAATTTAGGTGCTGGAACACCGTTTGACTCAAATCATTGATGCTGAATCCATTTGTACTGGTATTGCTTGCTGCCGTCGTCGCAAACGTGTCCGCATTCAGGTAGTACGTCCCTGGGTTGAAGTCATTAAGCCAACGCCTGTTGTCCAGCTCCGTGATTTGAGACCCGCTCAATGCACTGGCGTTGAGTTTTGTCACCTGAGTTGAGCTCAGACACTTAAGCAAAGAAAGCACTGAGCCAAAAATTACATAATTACGGTTTTGATAATTTGGTACTGGTGTATCTAACTGATTAGAATTAAAAGCGCGCAAAACATCCTGATTACTCAAACCAGTAATTTGATCTGCGGACAAACGATAAATAGCACTTACTGGGAGCTTAGATATTGCATTCGGAGAAAATTTATTTAAATTTAATTGATGAAAAATATCGTCATGAAGGAAGCGATAATCAGCCTCTGTTGCCTCACTCCAATTGAGTTTATCGAGTTGCTCCAAACTCAAGTCATTGAGGCTTACGCCTGTATTGGTGCGCGAAAAACTGGTTGGATTTAAATAATACAATGCATTGCGAGAGACGTTATTATTGGTGACGTCTAGGATTGTATGATTGTACAACCAATCCAGCTTGCTATTTTCGTTGCCCCTACCAAGACCGCTAGCATTTATATAATACAAAGCATTGCGATTAACCTCGTTATAGGTAAGCCAGCACGAACACAAATTCCCAAAAGAAATATCGTCAGATATATATACGCTTAGATATTTTAACTGGGACACCCCCAGTTTATCAAAAACAGCCGATGGAGTATTTACAAGATGCACGGAATTTAATACATCCTGGTTTAAATTTAAATACAAATCATCATTATTTATGATTGTAGGAACAAGCGATAAAAACCATCCCAAATGTTGAGCATTAAGACTCAGCATTTGTTGCGAATCCACTTGTCTCCAATTAATTTGATTGAACACCGGCTGACTCAAACTGTTCAGTGATGTACTCCCTTCAGGTACCGGCAAGGTGTCCAGATTTAGAAAGTGCACTGGGTTGTATGCAATACCCGAGTTATCCTGAAGTTGGAGAGGCCCCTGGGCCAATTGATCAAGTCTTGTGGTGCTCAGGGTTGAGGCGTTTAACGTGTAAAGCCCATTGCTCCAAATGCCACTTGCATCGGTGCCGCAGCACGTACCCAAGCGCGCGATTGCCGCGTCGTCTAGTTTGTCTGCGTTCAGGTAGTACAGCGCTTTGTGCCCCACGCCAGTCGCCGGGTCTGTGATGTCGCGACTCCACAGGCGCTCAAATTGCCCTTCCCTGGTCAATTTTCTGCCGTTGATCGCACCAAGCTGAGAGATGCTTAAGTTATCAAGTTGGCTATCCGACAATACAGACGCATCAATGTCCCCCAGTTGCGAAGTGCTTAAGCTTGCGAGGAGCTTTTGCCCTGTGCTGATCAAGCAATCCAACTGCGTTGATGTAATTCCACTAAGAGCGGTTGTCGACAAAGCCGCTATCTGGACTAGGGTCAACACAGTGATTTGCGTTGGACTCAGCACCCCAATTTGCGTAGCCGTGAGCGCCGTGACTTGTGTCGTCGTGAAGGCAGCCACTTGAACGCTGGTCAATGCAGGAATTTGAGTTGCACTCAGATTGCTCAACACGGTGCCGCCTGCCAATAGCGTTACCGCTAGCTGGGCTGAGCTCAACGCAGCAACTTGCGTGTTGTTCAACGTAGCAACTTGCGTCGTCGTGAGCGCAGCCACTTGCGCATTGGTCAAGAAAGGAATTTGTACCGCACTCAGATTGCTCAACAGCGTGCCACCCGCTGTCAGCGTCACCGCCAGTTGGCTGGTCGTCAGCGCTTGCATTTGCGCCGTCGTGAGCGTTGCCACTTGCGTCGTCGTGAGCGCAGCCACTTGCGCGGTCGTCAACGACGGGATTTGTGCTGCACGCAGATTGCTCAACACGGTACCGCCCACCGTTAGCACCACCGCCAGCTGGGCTGAAGTTAATGTGGCAATTTGAACAGCCGTCAGCGTCGTAATCTGAGCCGTCGTGAGCGCAGCCACTTGCGTATTGGTCAAGGAAGGAATTTGTGCCGCACTCAGGTTGCTCAACAGCGTTCCACCCGCTGTCAATGTCGCCGCCAGTTGGCTGGCCGTTAGTGCTTGGATTTGCGCCGTCGTGAGCGTTGCCACTTGCGTCGTCGTGAGCGCAGCCACTTGCGCATTGGTCAAG
>CANGMW010000003.1 GCA_947454695.1 Comamonadaceae bacterium
GGCGTAAAGCTTTTCGCCGGCAGCTTTCACTTCAGGGCTGCGCTCGGGGCTGATGGGGCAAACCACCACGGTGAAGGGCGCGATGGCATCGGGCCAGATGATGCCGCGTTCGTCATGGTTTTGCTCAATAGCCGCGGCGGGCAGTCGCGTGATGCCAATGCCATAGCAGCCCATTTCCATGAATTGTGGTTTGCCGTTTTCATCCAGAAACGTGGCGTTCATGGCTTTGGAGTATTTGGTGCCAAGGTAGAACACATGGCCCACCTCGATGCCGCGCTCGATGGCCAAGGGACCTTTACCGTCAGGCGAGGGGTCGCCGGCCACGATGTTGCGGATGTCGGCAATTTGGGTGGGTTCGGGGACATCTCGACCCCAGTTCACCCCGCGCAGGTGAAAGCCCTCTTCATTGGCGCCGCAGACCCAGTCCGCCATCACTGCCACCTCGCGGTCCACCACCAACTGCACCGGCAGCTTCAGCCCCACCGGCCCCAGATAACCCGGTTTGCAGCCAAAGTGCGCCTCGATCTCGGCAGCCGTGGCAAAGCGGTAGGGCACATCCAGACCCGGCACTTTGCCGACCTTGACCTCGTTCATCTCATGGTCACCGCGCAGCAACAAGAGCCACACGGTGGTTTTTTTCACCTCACCAGCCTCATTGAGCTCGTCGGTAGCCAGCACGATGGATTTGACGGTACGCGCCAGCGGCAAACCCAAAAGCGCAGCCACCTCTTCACAGGTCGTCTTGCTAGGCGTGGGCACCTTGGCCATGGCTTCGCTGGCTGCCGCTCGCGGACCGGCGGGCGCCAGAGCTTCGGCCTTCTCCATATTGGCGGCGTAGTCACTGGCCGGGCAGTAGACGATGGCGTCCTCGCCGGTAGCGGCAATCACCTGGAACTCTTCGCTCAGGTCGCCGCCGATGGCGCCGCTGTCCGCATTGACGGCGCGGTACTTCAGGCCGAAGCGATCAAAAATTTGCCGGTAGGCCTGTGACATCACCTGGTAGCTGGCTTTGGCGGCGGTCGGGTCGCGGTCAAAACTGTAGGCGTCTTTCATGGTGAATTCACGCCCGCGCATCAGGCCAAAACGGGGGCGGCGTTCATCGCGGAACTTGGTCTGGATCTGGTAGAAATTTTTCGGCAACTGCTTGTAGCTGCGAATTTCCTGGCGGGCGATGTCGGTCACCACCTCTTCGCTGGTGGGCTGGATCACAAAGTCACGTGCGTGCCGGTCCTTGATGCGCAAAAGCTCCGGGCCCATCTTGGCAAAGCGGCCGGTCTCCTCCCACAACTCAGCGGGCTGCACCACCGGCATGGTGAGCTCCACCGCACCGGCGCGGTTCATCTCATCGCGCACGATGGCCTCGACCTTGCGGATCACCCGCAAGCCCATGGGCATGTAGCTGTAGATGCCGGCACCGAGCTTTTTGATCATGCCCGCGCGCATCATGAGTTTGTGGCTCACCACCTCCGCGTCTGTGGGCGCTTCTTTGAGGGTGGAAATATGGAATTGGGAAGCTTTCATGGGCAAATGTCGAGTCAACGAGTGGGGGTTCCACTTGCTGCGTCGCGCACGCTGTGCATAATGGAATCAGTTTAAAAATTTGGGGTTTGATTATGCTTGACCGGGACGGCTTTCGGCCCAACGTCGGCATCGTACTGCTTAACCAAAAAAATCAGGTCTTTTGGGGTAAGCGAATACGCACGCACTCGTGGCAGTTTCCACAGGGTGGCATTGACCGGGGTGAATCCCCAGAGCAAGCCATGATTCGGGAGCTGGGTGAAGAAGTGGGGCTCTTGGCAGAGCATGTGCGTATCGTTGCCCGGACCCGGGATTGGTTGCGCTATGAGGTGCCCGACCGCTTCATTCGCCGCGATGCGCGCGGCCATTACAAGGGACAAAAACAAATCTGGTTCCTGCTGCAGCTGGTCGCACCTGACTGGCATTTGAACCTGCGCGCGACCGACCATCCGGAATTCGATGCCTGGCGCTGGAACGACTATTGGGTGCCGCTGGACATGGTGGTGGAGTTCAAACGCGGTGTTTACGAGCGCGCGCTCACGGAGCTGTCGCGCTACTTGCCGCGTCAGGAAAACCGCGGTCGCTTCTTGCGACATGGCGCCCGTCCCCGCGATGCGGACAGCACACTGCCCGGCTTCAGAGCGGGCGGCCAAGAGATGGAATTACCCCCGGGCGCCAGCTTTGATCCGGACCCCCAAAATGACCAATCCCTTCAACCGGGCAGGAATCAGCATGCGGATTAAGTACCTAGGCGCGATGGTCGCCATTGGCCTGTTGAGCTTGTCAGGCTTGGCCAGTTCACAGGTGTTGAGCAACACCAAACCCGTGGACGAGTTCAAGGAAATCGATGTGGGGCCCGCACCGGACTACAGCTTGCAGGGCCTGTTGCCGCTGGAGATGATTGCCCCGTCGACTTCCAGTTTGAAATATGGCCTTGACCCATCGGCCCTGACCATTGGCAGCGATGGCGTGGTGCGCTATGTGGTCGTGGCCTTCAGCCCGGGGGGTAGCGTCAATGCCTTCTATGAGGGGCTGCGCTGCGCTACGGGGGAAGTTAAAACCTATGCGCGTTCAACCCGCCTGGGACAGTGGAGTCCAGTCACAAAGGCCCAGTGGGTGACCATTGATGGCAGTCTGCCCACCCGCTTTGCCATGCACCTGTCTAAGCGTGGCGTGTGCGACATCACGCGCGTGGCGGTCAAAACCGTACCGCAACTCATCGAGTTACTGCGCAATCCGGTGATGTACAACAAATTTTGAGGGGCCTGGTTGGGGGTAAGGCAAAAGCTTGCCTGTCCATCGGTTTGAGCCTCCGTAGGCGTGAACGTGTTCGTGGATGTGCGCGGGCGCCCTGCCAGCACGAGTCAAAGGGATGTCAGCGCGTGATGACCAGGTTGTCCCGGTGCAGCATTTCAGGCTCGGCCGCATAGCCCAGCAACTTTTCAAAATCGCTGGAAGGCTTGCGACAAATCAATCGCGCTTCGGCGCTGGCATAGTTGGCCAAGCCGCGTGCGATTTCCTGGCCATGTTCGTCCCGCACAGCGATCACATCACCCCGCGAGAACTCCCCCTCCACGCCTGTCATCCCGATAGGCAAAAGGCTTTTACCTTCGGACAGCAATTTATGGGCTGCACCGGCATCAACCACGACCGCACCGCGCAGTTGAAGATGATCGGCCATCCACTGTTTGCGGGCGTGGGTCTTGCCCGTTTGCGCCAGCAGCAAGGTGCCGATCACCTCACCTTGTTTGATCCGCACCATCGCATCGGACTCACGCCCCCAGGCAATCACCGTCGACGCCCCCGAACCGGCAGCCCGTTTGGCTGCCAGAATTTTGGTCAGCATGCCCCCGCGTCCGATGCTGGAGCCTGCACCGCCGGCCATCGCCTCAAGTTGGGGGTCGCCCGCTTGAGCTTCCTGCACCAAGGTCGCACCGGGGTCTTTGCGGGGATCCGCTGTGAACAGTCCTTTTTGATCGGTCAGGATGATCAGCAGATCCGCCTCTACCAAATTGGCCACCAAGGCCCCTAAGGTGTCGTTGTCGCCGAACTTGATCTCATCGGTGACCACCGTATCGTTTTCGTTGATCACGGGCACCACACCCAGCGTGAGCAGGGTGAGCAAAGTGGAGCGTGCGTTGAGGTAGCGCTCGCGGTCCGCCAAGTCGGCATGGGTGAGCAGCACTTGGGCACTGCCCAAGCCGTTTTGCCGCAGACAAGTTTCATACATCTGGGCCAGGCCCATCTGCCCTACAGCCGCCGCCGCCTGAAGCTCGTGAATTTCATGGGGACGCGTGCGCCAGCCTAAGCGCTTCATGCCTTCGGCGATCGCGCCACTGGAGACCATGATGACTTCGCAGCCTTGCTGAACCAGCAGGGAAATTTGCCGCGACCACTCGCCAATGGCCTGCTCATCCAAGCCGCGTCCCTCATTGGTGACCAGGCTGGAGCCGACCTTCACGACGATGCGGCGTGCATCGCGCAAAACATCGCTGGCAAGGTTGGAAGTCATGTGAGGGCGTCCCCAAAGCTTGGCGCAAGCGCCGGTAAAAAAGTAATTTTAGAGCGGGTCGGACTCGTCAACTTTGAAGCGCGGGTCCACATCCACTGGCGCCTGCTCGGCCACTTGCTGGGACTGAATGTGCTTGAACACGGCCTTGACCAAGGCGTCACAGCCCTCATGCGTGAGCGCAGAGATTTCAAACACCGGCCCTTTGTATTTGAAGCGTTTGACAAAATCTTTCACCAAGGCGGCGCGCGCGTCGTCGTCCACCGTGTCGAGCTTGTTCAAAACCAGCCAACGGGGTTTGTCAAACAAAGCTTTGTCGTATTTTTTGAGTTCGCCCACGATCGCCTTGGCTTGCACCACCGGATCGACGCTCTCGTCAAACGGCGACATATCAACCACATGCAAAAGTAAACGCGTGCGTTGCAGATGACGCAGGAACAAGTGGCCAAGACCCGCGCCTTCGGAGGCGCCTTCAATCAGGCCGGGTAAGTCAGCCACCACAAAGCTTTGCTCCGGGCCCACGCGCACCACGCCCAAGTTGGGGTGCAAGGTGGTGAAGGGGTAATCGGCAATGCGCGGGCGGGCGTTGGAAATCGCCGTGATCAGGGTGGACTTGCCGGCATTGGGCATGCCCAGCAAGCCCACATCGGCCAAGACCTTGAGTTCAAGCTTGAGGTTGCGTTTTTCGCCCGGCCAGCCCGGGGTTTTTTGACGCGGGGCACGGTTGATGGCGCTTTTAAAGCGCAAGTTACCAAAGCCGCCATCCCCGCCTTTGGCGATAGTGATCACGTCGCCCGGTTGCAGCAACTCAAACAGCACCTCACCGGTTTCGGCGTCACTGATGATGGTGCCCACCGGCATTTTCAGGGTAATGTCATCGCCGGCAGCCCCGAACATGTCCGAGCCCATGCCGTGTTGGCCGCGCTTGGCGTCATGACTTCGCGCATAGCGGAAATCCACCAAGGTGTTCAGGTTGGCGTCGGCCACAGCGAACACATGCCCGCCACGTCCGCCGTCGCCCCCGTTGGGGCCACCGAACTCTTTGTATTTCTCATGCCGAAACGAGACGCAGCCGTTGCCACCATCTCCGGCAGAGATGTCGATATAGGCTTCGTCAACGAATTTCATGGTGGTCTTTGAAGGGATTTATAAACGAAAAACCCCGCGCGGTGCGCAGGGTTTTTGTCGGGAGCAACGCAGCTGCTTTAAGCGGCTGTGATGTTCACCATGTGCTTGTTGAGCTCACCCTTGACCGAAAACGACACTTCGCCGTCCACCAGTGCAAACAGGGTGTGGTCTTTACCGATGCCCACATTGGTGCCGGCATGGAACTTGGTGCCACGCTGACGAACAATGATGGAGCCCGCGCTGACCTGCTGGCCGCCGTAAGCTTTCACACCGAGCATTTTGGGCTTGGAATCGCGCCCGTTTCGCGTAGAGCCGCCGCCTTTTTTCTGTGCCATGACTAATGCTCCTTAAGCAGTAATCGCGCCGATTTGCAGTTCGGTGAACTGCTGGCGGTGCCCTTGACGTTTTTGATAATGCTTACGACGGCGCATTTTGAAAATGCGAATTTTGTCGTGCAAGCCGTGCGCCACCACAGTGGCTTTAACAGTCGCGCCGGACACCAAGGGCGTACCAACTTTGAGTTCTGCGCCGTTGCCGACTGCCAGAACCTGGTCGATGACGATCTCTTGGCCCACGTCCGCAGCAATCTGTTCTACTTTAATTTTTTCACCAGCAGCAACACGATACTGTTTGCCACCGGTTTTTATGACCGCGTACATTGATGACCTCTTCAATTTAGCCCTGCAGACGGATTTCCGCAGAGCCAAAGAGTATAACACGATTGCTCAGATAGCTCAAACGCACCTCTTCGGCCCCCAAGAAGCTGCTGCACCTCCCTATAATTCAGGCCACTGGTAATCAGGCGCCCCCGTGACTTCAATCCCCACCCCTTCCCCCCTCGCACTCATCGCCAACGACATGCTCGAGGTGGACGCGGTCATAGGCCAGCGGCTGAACTCCGGGGTACCCTTGGTCGGACAGGTCTCGCACTACATCATCACCGCGGGCGGCAAACGTTTGCGCCCGGCCTTGCTTTTATTGACTTGCGGAGCATTGGGATACCAAGGAGCACAACGCTTTAACTTGGCCGCAGTGGTGGAATTCATTCACACCGCCACCCTGCTGCACGATGACGTGGTGGACGAATCCGCCATGCGCCGTGGCAACCCAACCGCCAACAACACTTTTGGCAACCCCGCCAGTGTGCTGGTCGGCGATTTTTTGTATTCGCGGGCCTTCCAGATGATGGTGGACGCCCAGAACATGCGCATCATGGAAGTGCTCTCAGACGCCACCAACGTGATCGCGGAAGGCGAAGTCCTGCAATTGATGAACATGCATGACGCCGGACTCGATGAGGCTGGCTATTTGCACGTCATCCGCTCCAAAACCGCCAAGCTGTTTGAAGCCAGCGCCCGTGTGGGCGCCATTCTGGCTGGGGCCAGTTCCGAGCAGGAACAAGCGTGCGCCGATTACGGACAAGCCTTGGGGACGGCGTTTCAGGTAATTGACGATGTACTCGACTATGCCGGCGATGCTGCTGTGATGGGCAAAAGTCTGGGCGATGATTTACGCGAAGGCAAAGCCACTTTGCCGCTGATCGCCGCGATGCAAAGGGGCACGCCTGAGCAGCGCAACTTGATTCAAAACGCAATCGAACAAGGCGCTGTGGACAGCCTACAAGAGGTCATTGCTATCGTGCAAGAGACGGGCGCGCTTGAAATTTCAAAGCAAGCAGCAGCCAAAGAAGCGCTTCGCGCCATAGAGGCTGCGCGATTGCTGCCCACCTCTGCTTACACAGACTGTTTGGTACAATTGGCCTCTCAATTGCTGGCTCGTCAGTCCTGACGCAACGCCAGTTAGAGAAATATCGGAATGTAGCGCAGCCTGGTAGCGCACTTCGTTCGGGACGAAGGGGTCGGAGGTTCGAATCCTCTCATTCCGACCAGTATTTCTCCTCCCCCATTGTGCAATTTGACGTTTGACATTTGCGGGGTGATTAACTTTTACGACAAGCTTTTGGATTTCTCAGTGGCTGGCTGTGGCTAACCCGTGCCAGTTCGTGAAGTCGAATTTTCTTCGCCTACCAAAAAATAGTCACTCGCTTTAGCCTCAGTGGCGCAGTCGCTGCTTCGCATCCGCGTACAGCGCCTACTTCTGCTTGCAAATTGCTGATTTTGATTCGGTTTACATTGGCATGACATTGAGCGATGATTAAGATGCTCAGGTCTGAATCTTCCAATTTTGTACGCACATGGCTGCAGCCGACAACCTTGCTTCTCCAGATAACGCTCCGGTAGCATTGCCGGGACTTGGGCGCGCCCTGATCATGGCGGGCAAATTGGAACAGAAATCTGCGGAATCGATATTCCGAAAAGCCAAAGCCAATCGCAGCAACTTCATAGCTGAACTCATCGACTCCGGCGTCGTATCAGCTTTTGACCTGGCACACACCATGTCAACGGCGTTTGCTGCTCCTTTGATTGACCTCAATGCTATTGACCCGCAGCGCCTACCCAAGAATTTGCTGGACTCCAAAATTTGCAAAGATTACAGGGTGGTGGTACTGAGCAAGCGTGCCAATCGAATAGTGGTCGCCACCGCTGATCCGACCGATCAGGGCGCAGCAGAAAAAATTAAATTCGCAAGCCAGCTAGGGGTGGATTGGGTCATTGCCGAATACAACAAGTTGCTCAAGCTGGTGGAAGTGCATGCCACTTCCGCCGCCGAGACTATGGATACCTTGTTGGGCAACGAGATTGATTTTGATTCGGTATTCACCGATGACATTGCAGAAATAGAAGATGCATCCTCCTCTGAAGTCGACGATGCACCGGTGGTTAAGTTTTTGCACAAGATGCTGATTGATGCCATCGGGATGCGAGCCTCTGACTTGCACTTCGAGCCCTATGAGCACAACTACCGTGTGCGTTTCCGTATTGACGGGGAGCTGCAAGAAATCTCAGCCCCACCCATTGCTATCAAAGACAAGCTTGCCTCACGGATCAAGGTCATTTCTCGCATGGACATTTCTGAGCGCCGCGTCCCTCAAGACGGCCGAATGAAGCTCAAAATCGGCCCTGACAAAATGATCGATTTCCGGGTCAGCACCTTGCCCACTTTGTTCGGGGAAAAAATTGTTATCCGGATTCTCGATGCCAGCAATACCCGACTTGGCATTGAGGCGCTGGGTTATGAAGAGGACGAGAAAGAGCGCTTACTCAAAGCCATTGAGCGACCTTACGGCATGATTTTGGTCACCGGGCCCACAGGTTCGGGAAAAACAGTTTCGCTCTACACCTGCTTGAACATGTTGAACAAGCCGGGCGTGAACATCGCCACAGCGGAAGACCCCTCTGAGATCAATATGCCGGGGATTAACCAAGTCAACGTCAATGAAAAGGCGGGGCTGACGTTTGCCGCCGCTCTCAAATCGTTTTTGCGGCAGGACCCCGACATCATCATGGTGGGTGAGATCCGGGATCTCGAAACGGCTGACATTTCCATCAAGGCCGCGCAGACCGGCCATTTGGTCTTATCCACCCTGCACACCAACGATGCACCCACGACGCTCACGCGACTGCGAAACATGGGGATTGCCCCGTTTAATATTGCGTCCAGCGTGATCTTGATCACCGCCCAACGACTGGCCCGCCGCTTGTGTCCGAATTGCAAAACGCCTATTGATGTCCCACCCAACGCACTACTTGACGCCGGGTTCACGGAAGACGAACTTGATGGATCTTGGGTCAGTTACAAACCAGTGGGTTGTTCTGCTTGCAACAACGGCTACAAAGGTCGCGTAGGCATCTACCAAGTCATGCCCATCTCCGAAGCCATCCAGCGAATCATCTTGGAGGATGGTTCTGCTTTAGATATTGCTAATCAAGCCAAGACCGAAGGGATCCGATCGCTGCGTCAGTCTGGATTACATAAGGTCAAACTTGGCATGACGTCCTTGGCCGAAGTGCTCGCTGTGACCAACGAATAACTTCAACCTTAGGGTACTTATGGCCACATTAAAACCAACACGGACCAAAGAATTTGTCTTTGAGTGGGACGGCAAAGACCGCAGCGGCAAGGTGGTACGTGGTGAGTCCCGCGCTATTGGCGAAAACCAAGTGTTGGCCACCCTGCGGCGTCAAGGGATCATTCCGGGGAAAATTCGTAAACGCAAAATGCGGGCGGGCAAACGTATTCGGGCTAAAGATTTGGCAATCTTCACGCGCCAACTCGCCACGATGATGAAAGCCGGGGTGCCGCTTTTGCAATCATTCGATATTGTTGGCCGCAGCAACAACAACCCGACCATCACCAAACTGCTCAACGATATCCGAAGCGACGTCGAAACCGGCACTGCCTTAAGTACCGCGTTTCGCAAGTTTCCGATGTACTTTGATGCGCTTTACTGCAACCTGGTCGAGGCGGGAGAACAAGCGGGTATTTTGGACCAATTGCTTGACCGTCTCGCGGTGTACATGGAAAAAACCGAGGACATTAAATCGAAAATCAAGTCGGCATTGATGTACCCGATCGCAGTGGTACTGGTGGCGTTCGTGGTGGTGGCCGTAATCATGATTTTTGTGATTCCAGCGTTCAAAGAAGTGTTCAGCTCTTTTGGCGCAGACTTACCTGCGCCAACGTTGTTTGTCATCGCCATCAGTGAGTTTTTTGTGGCTTACTGGTGGCTGATTTTTGGCAGCATGGGTGCAGGGACCTATTTCTTTTTCCAAACTTGGAAGCGCAATGAGCGGATGCAAAAATTCTTGGACCGACTTTTTCTGAAAATGCCCGTGTTTGGCGACTTGATCTTCAAGGCGGTGGTTGCGCGTTGGACCCGTACGCTATCAACGATGTTTGCGGCAGGCGTGCCCTTGGTTGAAGCCCTGGATTCTGTGGCGGGCGCATCCGGAAACGCCGTCTTCTTGGAAGCAACGCACCGAATTCAAAATGAAGTTTCTACCGGCACCAGCCTCACCACGGCCATGACTAACGCTAATGTGTTTCCCATCATGGTCCTGCAAATGTGCTCCATTGGCGAAGAGTCGGGCTCGATTGACCACATGTTGGGCAAGGCTGCCGATTTTTATGAGGCAGAAGTTGACGTGATGGTGGCCGGTTTATCGAGCTTGATGGAGCCGATCATCATCGTATTTTTAGGTGGCCTCATCGGTGGCATTGTGGTCTCCATGTACTTGCCAATTTTCAAATTAGGGCAGGTGGTTTGATGGCGCATACGCAGTGGTTTGATGCCGCTTGGCTCGGCTTGTTCGGTCTGTTGCTCGGCAGTTTTCTCAATGTGGTGGTCTACCGCCTGCCCAAAATAATGGAGCAGCAATGGGCACAAGAACACGCGGAGTACAGCGGGACGGACCTGCCCTCGGAGCCAACTTTCAACCTGCTGATCCCGCGCTCGCGGTGCCAAGCCTGCGGGCATACCCTGGCTTGGTATGAAAACATACCGGTCGTGAGCTACATCGCCTTGCGCGGCAAGTGCTCCTCCTGTGGCGCGAAGATCAGCTTGCGCTACCCATTGGTTGAAGCGGCCACTGGCGCCTTGTTTTTTGCGTGTGCATGGCGCTGGGGGCTCACCCCCACCGCGGCGGCTTGGAGCGGCTTGTGCGCTGCCTTGCTCGTCCTAGGCTTGATCGACTGGGATACCACCTTCTTGCCAGACGACATTACCTTGCCACTCCTGTGGGCGGGTTTGATTGCCTCCAGTCTGCAATGGACCGGGACACCATTAGCCCTATCGGTTTGGGGGGCTGTGGCAGGTTATTTATCCTTATGGTCAATTTACTGGGCTTTCAAACTGGTCACCGGCAAAGAAGGCATGGGTTTTGGCGACTTCAAACTGTTTGCGGCGCTCGGGGCATGGTTTGGTTGGCCAAGCCTAATTCCTATCATTTTGATGGCGTCGATCATTGGCTCGGCGGTGGGCATCGTCCTGAAACTCAAGCAAGGATTGCGTGAAGGGGGCTACATTCCATTTGGCCCATTTTTGGTAGGTGCCGGTTTCATGGCCTTGGCCTTCACTCCGGCTGGGCTCTTGCGTTTCATTGGTCTTTGATTCAATGCAAGACACAACACGACTTGGCCTCACTGGTGGTATTGGAAGCGGCAAAAGCACGGTTGCAACCATGCTGAGTGCGCTCGGGGCCGCAGTGATTGATGCAGACGCGATTTCTCGACAAACCACGGCACCGCTTGGGGCAGCCATTGAACCTATCCGGACCGCATTTGGTGAACGCTTCATTGACGCAATGGGCGCCCTTAACCGGGAGGCCATGCGCGCAGAAGTGTTTGCAAAACCCGACGCCCGACGCCAACTCGAGGCCATCATTCACCCCTTGGTTGCGCAAGAAACCCGGCGGCAAGAGCAGCAGGCCTTAGCAAATGGCCGACAGGTCCTCGTATTTGATGTTCCGTTGTTGGTGGAATCGCGCCATTGGCGCCAGCGGGTTAGCCAGGTAGTGGTGGTGGACTGCATCCCCGAAGTTCAAATCCAACGCACAGCGCTACGCAGTGGTTTGGCACAAGCCGAGATTGCAAGCATCATTGCAGCGCAAGTCAGTCGAGCACAACGGCTTAAAGCGGCTGACCATGTGATTTGCAACAGCTTTTTGAGCCTTGAAATGCTAAAAATAGAGGTTGCGGAACTCGGATCCCGCTTCGGGCTATGATCGGGCGTTGGAAAATTCAGCGTGATCATTTACGAACACCCCTTTAATGAGCGTATTCGGACGTATTTGCGTCTGGAACAACTGTTCAGCCGACTCCAAGAGTTGGTGGCTCGTTCGCATCCTGTTGATCATCACTTTGCGCTCATTACCCTGTTCGAGATCATGGAGGTTGGGGCGCGCTCGGACCTGAAAACCGATGTCGTGCGTGACCTCGAAAAGCAAAAACAAACGCTGCAAGCCTACCGCGGTAACCCGTCGATAGCTCAAGATGTGCTCGAATCTGTCCTTCAAAACATGGACAAGGATCTGAATTACCTAACTACCCAACCCGGAAAAGCCGGTCACGCCTTGACCGAAAACGACTGGTTGATGAGCATTCGCAGCCGCGTTGGGATCCCTGGTGGCACTTGTGCCTTTGACCTGCCGGCCTACTATGCGTGGCAACACGAATCTGAAGCCAAAAGACAGGCAGATTTAAACGAGTGGGTCACGCATTTGACGCCTTTTGGAGACTCCGTCAAAATTCTTTTGCAGTTGCTTCGTGACTCCGGCGTGCCTCAAAAGGTGATGGCTAATGCCGGTCAATTCCAACAGAATTTGCCACAAGGCAGAACCTTTCAGCTTCTGCGTGTATCACTGGATCCTTCACTGGGTTTGATTCCCGAAATCAGCGCCAACCGCTTAATGGTTTCGATTCGCCTCATGAAACAAACCCCCGATAATCGACTTCTTCTCTGTGGCGAAGATGAAGCCTTTGAGTTGACCCTTTGCTCTTAAGGTGTTCGTGTAAGGACGAGCGGTATGTCGACTTCAAATTCTTCTACAAAAACCCAGCGTTTGGTGGCGTGTCCTACCTGTGGCGGTGACAGCGTTTTTGAACCTGTCAACCGTTACCGGCCTTTCTGTTCAGAGCGCTGCAAACAAGTGGACTTTGGTTCATGGGCCAGTGAAAATTTTCGCATGCCCGTTGAGGCGCCACCAGACGATCAGGAATTCGGCGACCCCAAGCTGCAGTGATCAACCTGCGGGGCTTGGCCCTGTGACATGGGTATCGCCGGAGAAATTTTGTTCCTGAGCAAACCAGTTCAGTACAGGAAAAGCCCCGGGCAAAATTGGCGAAACTAGGACAGGCAATTGTTGCCAGGCAAAGTTTTGACCCTCACGCATTTGAAGTTCACCGCGCCACTGTGTGACTTTGCAGAAGTTCAATTGCACCAAGGCATGCGGGTAGTCCACCTGCTCAGATCGCCAGGTTTGTAGCTCAAGCACCTCGACGCCTATTTCCTCATGCAATTCACGCGTGAGTGCTTGCGCCACCGTTTCACCGATCTCCAGCTTGCCACCGGGAAATTCCCAGTAACCCGCGTAGACCTTACCCTCGGGTCGAGAGGTGAGTAAAAATTCTCCGCTGGGGCGAATCAAGATGCCGACCGCCACTTGCACCAGAGGCCGGTCGGCACCACCGTCACGCGGACGGTGGGCATCGGCCACTAAGAGCGGCTTGTTCATGGGGCAGATGCGGCGTGCCTACCTGCGTAATCACGTGCGAACTGGTAGGCCACCCGGCCGCTGCGTGAGCCGCGCTCCAAAGCCCACACCAGCGCTTCAGGATGCGCAGCCTGCACTTTGCTCTCAGACACGCCAAAAGAGGTCAACCATTGCGAGACGATGGTGAGGTATTCGTTTTGCGTGAACGGGTAAAAGCTCACCCACAAACCAAAACGCTCCGAGAGTGAGATCTTCTCTTCGACCACTTCCCCGGGATGAACTTCGCCATCGTCGGTGTGGGTGTAGCTGAGGTTTTCCTTCATGTACTCCGGCAACAGGTGGCGTCGGTTACTGGTGGCGTAGATCAGCACATTGGGGGCCGTCGCCGCTACCGAGCCGTCCAGAATGGACTTGAGGGCTTTATAGCCGGGCTCCCCGTCCTCAAAACTCAAATCATCGCAAAACACAATGAACTTCTCGGGGCGTGTGGCCACAACGTCCACGATGTCAGGCAGATCCGTCAAGTCCGCTTTATCCACTTCGATCAGTCGCAGGCCTTGGGCCGCATACTGCTGCAGACACGCGCGAATCAACGAGGACTTGCCGGTCCCTCGCGCACCGGTGAGCAGCACATTGTTGGCCGGTTGACCCTGCACAAATTGCACCGTGTTGCGCTCAATTTTTTCTTTTTGCCCGTCAATTTCTTTGAGATCAGTCAGCGCCATCGCACCAACATGACGAACCGGCTCCAGGGTGCCATGGCCCGAGCTGCGTTTGCGGTAGCGAAAGGCGATCGATGCCTGCCAATCGGGTTGGCTCAAGGGCTGCGGCAACACCGACTCAATACGGGTGATGAGTTGCTCGGCACGCGCGAGCAAGCGTTCAAATGAATCAGACATGGTCAGGAACGGTAATCGGCGTTGATCGACACATACTCATGGCTCAAGTCACAGGTCCAGACCGTGTCCTGCGCTTGGCCTCGGCCCAGACAAACCCGAACCGTGATCTCGCTTTGCTTCATCACGCGTTGGCCGTCTTCTTCACGGTAAGCGGGGTGACGACCACCCTGTACGGCTACATGAACGTCATCCAAGTACAAGTCAATCAAACTTTGATCCAAGTCGGCGATCCCGGCATAGCCCACGGCCGCCAGGATGCGCCCCAAGTTCGGGTCGCTGGCAAAGAATGCTGTTTTGACCAAGGGCGAATGTGCGATCGAGTAGGCCACTAGGCGACACTCCTCAGAGGTCTTGCCGCCTTCAACCTGCAAGGTGATGAACTTGGTGGCGCCCTCACCGTCACGCACAATGGCCTGCGCCAACTGACGTGCCACGCCCAGCATGGCCGCTGTAAGCGCACGACCTTGCGGGCTGTCCAGCGATTCGATCGTTGCGTGAGCCGCCTTATTGCTGGCGATCACCACAAATGAGTCATTGGTCGAGGTGTCTCCGTCCACCGTCACCCGGTTGAACGACCCCTCAGCCAAAACAAGTGCGAGTTCATGCATCACCGACTGGCTGACACAGGCATCGGTGGCCATGAAGCCCAGCATGGTGGCCATGTTGGGGCGAATCATGCCGGCGCCTTTGCTGATGCCCGTCACGCTCACGGTCACGCCATCGATCTGAACTTGGGCACCGAACGCTTTAGGCGCAGTGTCCGTGGTCATGATGCCTTGTGCCGCCTCAAGCCAATGGTCTTCTTGGGCATTGGCCAAAGCGGCCGGCAAGCCGGCTTCAATGCGCTCGACCGGCAAAGTCTCCATGATCACACCGGTGGAAAAGGGAAGCACTTGTTGCGGCTCGAGTTTGAGCATATCGGCCAGACTTGAACAAGTTCGCCGGGCCCGCGCCAAGCCATCTTGCCCGGTGCCTGCGTTGGCATTGCCCGTGTTGATGACCATGGCACGGATATCTTGCCCGCTGTTCAAATGGTCACGACACACTTGCACCGGGGCTGCACAAAAACGATTCTGAGTGAACACGCCAGAGACTGATGCACCCGCGTCCAGCAAGACCACGGTCAGGTCTTTGCGCTGGGCTTTACGAATGCCCGCCTGGACCACGCCGATGCGAACGCCCGCAATCGGGTAAAGCTCAGAAGGATTGGGGGCTGGCAGATTGACGGGCATGGGCGAAGCTTTCAGATCAGGCGAGTTTTCCGTGGCATTGCTTGTATTTTTTACCGCTACCGCAAGGGCAAGGTTCGTTGCGGCCGACGCGTGGAACAGCACTGACTTGAGTTGCACTGTCCACGGTGGTTTGTACTTCACCGGTTTCAGTGGGCGCCGTGTAGGTCACATTGGCGATGTGCTCAGCTTTGCTCTCCATGGCCTCGGCGGCTTCTTCCAATTGCTCGCCGGATTGCACACGCACCGTCATCAGTACTTTGGTGACATCGTTTTTCACGGAGTCCAGCAATTGACCGAAGAGCTCGAACGCTTCGCGCTTGTACTCCTGCTTGGGTTGCTTTTGGGCATAGCCACGCAAATGAATACCTTGGCGCAAGTAGTCCAGTGAACTCAAGTGCTCGCGCCAGTGGGTATCAATGCTTTGCAGCAAGACCATGCGTTCGAATTGAATAAAGTTTTCAGCACCTACAAGGTCAAGTTTTGCTGCAAACGATTGATTCGCAGCGCTGTGCACGTGCGACAACACGTCCTCATCCGTGATCGCGCTGGCTTGTTGAACGAAATCCTTGAGATCGAGCTCGATCAGAAACTCCTCGCGCAAAGCTCTTTCAAGCGCCCCAAGATCCCACTGCTCTTCAACTGACTCTGTAGGAACAAACTGTCGTACCAAGTCAGTCAGGCAACCTTCCCGCAACGCATCAATTTGGGCTGAGAGATCAGGTGCATCCAAGATGGCATTGCGCTGCTGGTAAATCACCTTGCGTTGGTCATTGGACACATCGTCGTATTCCAGCAGCTGCTTGCGGATGTCAAAGTTACGGGCTTCCACCTTGCGCTGTGCGCTTTCAATACTGCGCGTGACGATGCCGGCCTCAATCGCCTCGCCATCGGGCATCTTGAGCCGCTCCATGATGGCTTTGACACGGTCGCCTGCAAAAATACGCATCAGCGAGTCGTCCAGACTCAAGTAAAACCTTGAAGAGCCCGGGTCACCCTGACGACCCGAGCGACCGCGCAACTGATTGTCGATACGCCGTGACTCGTGGCGTTCGGTGGCGATGATGCGTAAACCGCCAAGTGATTTAACTTCTTCGTGGTCTTGCGCCCATTGCGTGCGCAGGGCGGTGATCTTGGCTTGCCGCGTCGCCTCATCCAGTGTGGCGTCCGTCTCAATGGCTTCTGCCGCTTTTTCGATGTTGCCGCCCAGCACGATGTCGGTTCCGCGCCCCGCCATGTTGGTAGCAATCGTGATCATCTTTGCGCGTCCCGCTTGCGCAATGATGTCGGCTTCGCGCGCATGCTGTTTGGCATTGAGCACTTGATGCGGCAGTTTTTCTTTGTTGAGTAACTCAGCAATCAACTCTGAATTCTCGATCGATGTGGTGCCCACCAGCACCGGCTGACCCCGCTCATGACATTCGCGAATATCCCGAATCGCTGCCTCATATTTTTCTCGGGTGGTTTTGTAGACACGGTCGAGTTGGTCATCGCGGCTGCTCACTCGGTTGGGCGGAATCACCACCGTTTCGAGGCCGTAAATTTCTTGGAACTCATAGGCCTCGGTGTCGGCCGTTCCGGTCATGCCGGCGAGCTTGTTGTACAAGCGGAAATAATTTTGGAACGTGATCGACGCCATGGTCTGGTTTTCAGCTTGGATGGCCACGCCTTCCTTGGCTTCGACCGCCTGGTGCAGGCCATCGCTCCAACGTCGCCCCGTCATCAAGCGTCCGGTGAACTCGTCAACGATCACGATCTCGTCGTTTTGCACTACATAGTGCTGATCACGGTGAAAAAGATGCCGCGCCCGCAATCCCGCATACAGATGGTGCATCAGCGTGATGTTGGCGGGGTCATACAGGCTGGCGCCCTCGGGCAACAATCCTGCCTCACTCAGGTACTGCTCGGCGTGTTCGTGACCGCGCTCGGTCAAGAAGACCTGGTGACTTTTCTCGTCGAGGGTGAAATCGCCAGGTTTTGTCACGCCCTCACCCGTACGAGGGTCTTCCTCGCCTTCTTGGCGGGTCAAGGACGGCACGACTTTGTTGATCGCCACATACATGGCCGTATGGTCCTCGGCCTGACCACTGATGATCAGCGGCGTGCGCGCCTCATCAATCAAAATGGAGTCCACCTCATCGACAATGGCGTAGTTCAAACCGCGCTGAACCCGGTCCGCCGCCTCGTACACCATGTTGTCACGCAGGTAGTCAAAACCGTATTCGTTGTTGGTACCGTAGGTGATGTCGGACTTGTACGCAGCCTGCTTTTCTTCGCGCGACATCTGCGGCAAATTGATACCCACCGACATGCCCAGAAAGTTGTAGAGCTTGCCCATCCAGCGGGCATCCCGGCTGGCTAAGTAATCGTTGACCGTGACCACATGTACACCTTGACCACTCAAGGCGTTGAGGTAAACCGGCAAAGTGGCGGTGAGCGTTTTTCCTTCGCCCGTTCGCATCTCCGAAATTTTGCCTTTGTGCAAGGACATGCCGCCCATCAACTGCACATCGAAATGTCGCATCTTCATGACGCGTTTGGAGCCTTCACGCACAACGGCAAAAGCCTCCGGCAATAGCGCGTCCAGGGTTTCGCCTTTGGCGATACGGTCCCGGAATTCTTGAGTTTTGCCACGCAAAGCTTCGTCGCTGAGTTTTTCATACTGCGACTCCATCGCATTAATGCGAGTGACACTGCTGCGAAACTGCTTGAGCAAACGATCGTTACGACTGCCGAAAATTTTGGTGAGGATATTGGTGACCATGAATGCCATACCGAACCACAGCTTGCAAGGCAAACTGCAGGACGCGCAATCCTTTTTCAATCAAAGTGAATGAATGTTGCCGCCAGCATGACGGCAACCGCTCGAGCAGCCTCAAAGACTGACTCCAGCTAGCCCTTTATTCTACCTTTGCAAGCCCACAAACGGCCTGAAGGCAACAGGTCAGGTTTATTGAACGCGAGCAGCAGCCACCGGGTAACTCACGGGTGCCGCAGCGGTGCGGTTGGCATAAAGGAATTTGCGAGGATCTTGGGGAACGCCACTGATAAGTACTTCAAAATGCAGATGCGGCCCGGTCGAACGGCCAGTCGTTCCGACCTCGGCAATTTTCTGCCCCCGTTTGATCAAATCACCTTTCTTGACCACCACCCGCGAGGCATGCGCATAACGGGTGATCAAATCTTTGCCATGGTCGATCTCAACCATATTGCCGAAATCAGGTGTGTTTTCCTGGGTCACCACCACGCCACCAGCCGCAGCCAATATATTGGTCCCTGTGACGGCCTGAAAATCCAATCCGGTATGCAATGCATTACGACCTGTAAACGGGTCAATGCGCCAGCCATAACTGGAGCCCAGACTCCCCTGCGCAACCGGCAGTTGGGTTGGCACCATCATGGACCGTACTTTTTGCTCAAACAACCGGGACTCCATGAGTTCAAAGACGTCCGTGCGCTGATCACTGATTTTGTCCAAATCAGCCAAGGTACTCTGCAATTCCTCCATGCTCAATGGACGCGCGCCAACCAGAGCGCCACCCTGTCCGGGTTTGAGCTTTATGTCATTGGGATTGATGCCAGCCAAGCCAGACACGCGCTCCCCCAAGGACTCCAATTGCTGCATTTTGGCCTGCATCTCGCCGAGCCGTTTGGCCATGACATCAATGTTCTCTCGCATGATGCGGTCCCGCTGGGCAAATTCATCCCGCACAACCAGCCGGACTAAATCACCAACGACAGGCCAACCCTCACGGGCCCCTTTGAGAAACACCCAATGGTAGATGCCTACTGCCATCAAAACAAAGACGATGGACATGCTCAATCCCACCAGCAGCAATTTCGTACCGGTCAAATGAATCGCACGACTTTTGGCCAACCAGGCATCCGTGATAATCAATTGCATCTCAACCTCCAACAACTTAACATTTATATATGAACCGTCGCGCCAATGCAGTGACGCTGATGCAAGCTACGCAGGGCTCCCCTGCACTGGCTCGCTTAGTGGACCTCAGTAAAGAATCGGTGTCGCGACTCAAGGCGGTTGAATCCATGATACCGACCAACCTCTTTTCTGCCATCACCGCGGGCCCCATCGAAGGGCCCGTTTGGTGTCTGATTGTTCAAAGCAATGCGGCGGCAGCCAAATTGCGACAACTGCTGCCTGGGCTGCAGGCGCATTTGCAAAGCAGGGGGTGGGAGGTTACCTCAATTCGGCTAAAGATCCAAATGGACCCAAAGCGCTAGAACCCAGGCTTTTGCAGTTTAAAGATGTGGTGCCGATTGTCGGAATCGAACTGACGACCTACCGCTTACAAGGCGGTTGCTCTACCAACTGAGCTAAATCGGCACAAATTCATTTTACTTCAGCGCCCAATCTGCGCCGAGACGTTATTTGACCCGCTTGAGGGCGGGTCGCACACCAGGGTCTGGGCGCGGCGGCTCTGGCTCATGGTCTGCGTCAATATGCGCCACGGGCGCGAGCTGCAACACGGGGGGCTCGCTGCGCACAGGCTTTGCCAGCAAATTCGTCTCGCCCTTGAGTGCCTCATTTCGTTGCAAATCTGACGCATCCATGGGAAACGCCATGCCTTGCCCGTTCTCACGGGCATAAATGGCCAGCACCCGATTCATGGGAACATAAATTTCGCGGGCCACACCTGAAAACCTCGCCTTGAAGGCGATGTAGTCATTGTCCAGCTTTAAGTCACCTGTGGCATCCAAGCCAATGTTGAGAACGATTTCGCCATTCTTCACATGTTCCATGGGTACAGTGACGGTTTCGTCCACTTGCACCGACACATAGGGCGTGAGCCCGTTGTCGGTACACCACTCATAAAGCGCCCGCAGCAAATAGGGCCGGGTCGAAGTCGTCGTCAAAGCATCCATGTTCAAGCCAGCCCGTCCGACTTATTTACGCATGACTTTCTCAGACGGCGTCAGCGCTTCAATATAGGCGGGGCGCGAGAAAATACGCTCGGCATATTTGAGCAAGGGTGCAGCGTTTTTGCTGAGCTCAATGCCGTAGTAGTCCAGTCGCCACAACAGCGGGGCGATAGCAACATCCAGCATGGAGAAGTTTTCACCCAGCATGAACTTGTTCTTCAAAAACACGGGTGCCAACTGGGTCAGGCGATCGCGGATGTGTGCACGCGCTTTTTCCAGAGCTTTGTCATTGTTTTTAGAGGCGCGCGATTCCAAGGTGGAAACGTGCACAAACAGTTCTTTTTCGAAATTCAAGAGAAACAAACGCACACGTGCACGGTCCACCGGGTCACCGGGCATCAATTGCGGATGCGGGAAGCGTTCGTCGATGTACTCGTTGATGATGTTGGACTCATACAGAATCAGGTCGCGCTCGACCAGAATCGGCACCTGCCCATAAGGGTTCATGACATTGATGTCTTCAGGCTTGTTGTAAAGATCGACATCACGGATTTCAAAATCCATGCCTTTTTCAAACAATACAAAGCGGCAGCGGTGGGAAAAAGGGCAGGTTGTACCTGAATACAGCACCATCATGATGGGGACTCCTATAAATCAAAAAGAGTGGGTGCAAAGCGCAACCCACTCTGAGCAACCCGGATACATCGCCTTGCGGGAGTACCCGTGTTGAAATATCGCAACGTGATTACTTGACGTCTTTCCAGTAGGAAGCGTTCAAGCGCCATGTCACCACGGTCAACATGAGCAGGAAAATAAGAACCCAAACGCCTACACGGATACGCGTGTTTTGAGCGGGCTCCCCCATCCACTGCATGTAGTTGACCAGATCGCCAACGGCTTGATCATACTGGAGCGGGTTCATGGTGCCGGGGGTAATCTGCTCCCAGCCCTTAAACACCTTCACTTCGTGACCGTGCTCTTCCTTCACCTCGTACACCGGGCGACGTTTACCTTGCAGTTCCCACAACACATGGGGCATGCCCACATTGGGGAAGGCCAGGTTGTTCCAACCCGTGGCTTTGGTGTCATCCGGATAGTAGGTGCGCAAATACGTGTACAGGTAATCTGCACCGGAGCCTTGGCCGGGGGCTGCACGCGAACGGGCAATCACCGACAGATCAGGCGGGTTGGCGCCAAACCAGCCTTTGGCCTGCTTGGGGTCAATGGCCGCCTTCATGGTGTCGCCCACCTTATCGGTGGCAAACAGCAAGTTGTCCTTGATCTGCTCGGTGGTGAACCCGATGTCCTGCAGGCGGTTGTAGCGCATGTAAGCGGCAGAGTGGCAATTCAAGCAGTAATTGACAAACAACTTAGCGCCGTTTTGCAAAGAAGCTTTGTTGCTCAAATCCACGGGCGCTTTGTCCCAAGCAATGCTGTCGCCACTGTTGGCTTGCACGCCCGCCGCCGCACCCAGCGACAAGATCAGTCCGAGAATAAGTTTTTTCATGTTTCTTGACTCCAGCTCAGTGGGCTGCAAAGGTAACGCGACTGGGTACCGGCTTGGTCTGACCCAGACGGCTCCACCAGGGCATCAGCAGGAAAAAGCCAAAATAGAACAGGGTGCCCACTTGGGACACGCGCTCACCTACCGGGGACGGGGGCTGCACACCGAGGTAAGCCAGCACCACAAAGTTGATCACGAAAATACCGTAGAGGTACTTGTGCCAATCCGGACGGTAGCGAATGGATTTCACACCGCAGTTGTCCAGCCATGGCAGGAAGAACAGGATGACCACGGCGCCACCCATCACGACGACACCCCAGAACTTGGCATCGATCGCCAGCATCAAGAATGACACCGCAACAGCCGCACCCACAACCACCAGCTTGGCTACCTGCGGCAGCTTGAACTTAACCACTGCCAGAACCGCAGCGCCCAGAACGCAAGCAATCAGCGCGTACATCATCTCGCTGGTGATGGCACGCAACATGGAGTAGTAAGGCGTGAAGTACCAGACGGGTGCAATGTGCGCAGGCGTTTTGAGCGGATCAGCCGGGATGAAGTTGTTGTACTCCAAGGCGTAGCCACCGAACTCAGGCGCGAAAAACACAATCGCGGTGAACACCATCAAAAACACGCTCACGCCAAAAATGTCATGGACGGTGTAGTAGGGATGGAAAGGAATGCCGTCCAGCGGGTGGCCTTTAGCATCTTTGGGGGCATTCGGCGCTTTGATCTCGACACCGTCGGGGTTGTTGGAGCCCACATCGTGCAGCGCCATCAAGTGCGCGACCACCAGACCCAAGAGCACCAAGGGCACGGCGATCACGTGGAAGCTGAAGAAGCGGTTGAGCGTCGCGTCGCCTACCACATAGTCGCCACGGATCAGCAAAGCCAGATCAGGGCCGACAAAAGGAATGGCGGCAAACAAGTTCACGATCACCTGAGCGCCCCAATAGCTCATCTGGCCCCAGGGGAGCAAATAGCCCATGAAGGCCTCGGCCATCAGGCACAAGAAAATGGCACAGCCAAACAGCCAGACCAGCTCGCGCGGCTTGCGGTAGCTGCCGTACATCAGACCACGGAACATGTGCAGGTAGACCACCACGAAAAAGGCAGAAGCACCGGTGGAGTGCATGTAGCGGATCAACCAGCCCCACGGCACATCACGCATGATGTATTCCACAGAACCAAACGCCAAAGCGGCATCAGGTTTGTAGTGCATGGTCAGGAAAATGCCCGTGACGATCTGGATGACCAGCACCAGCATCGACAGCGCACCGAACATGTACCAAACATTGAAATTCTTTGGCGCGTAGTACTCCGACATATGGACCTTGTAGGCCGAAAATGCCGTAGGCAACCGGTTTTCAAACCAGTTGGTGAGTTTTTCGCCAGTGCTGGCGTTGGGGGAAACTTCCTTGAATTCAGCCATGATGTTTTACCTCAAGCCTTTTTATCTTCACCGATCAGCAGCTTGCTGTCGGACAAGAACATGTGCGGGGGGACTTCGAGGTTATCGGGCGCGGGCTTGTTTTTAAACACGCGGCCGGCCATGTCGAAGGTCGAACCGTGGCAAGGGCACAGGAAACCGCCTTGCCAGTCATCGGGCAAAGACGGTTGTGCGCCCATCTGGAATTTGTCGCTGGGCGAGCAACCCAAATGCGAACAAATACCCACAGCCACCAAAATCTCGGGCTTGATGGAGCGCCACTCGTTGCGGGCGTACTCCGGGGTCAGCTCCGAAGGCTTGCGCTCGGACTTGGGGTCTGCCAACTGGGCAGACGTTTTTTTCAAAGACTCAAGTTGCTCCGGGGTGCGCTTAACGATCCAAACCGGCTTACCGCGCCATTCGACGGTCATTTTTTCGCCCGGCTTGAGCGCTGCAATGTCCACCTCAACGGCCGCGCCGGCAGCCTTGGCACGCTCGGAGGGCTGGAAGGTACTGACAAAAGGAATGGCCGCAGCCACCCCACCCACAGTTCCAGCGCAACCGGTGGCAATCAGCCACGTTCTTTTGCTGGGATCAAGTTGACTCTTATCGGCAAGCGTGTCACTCATGGGAATCCTCAATGAAAACATCACTACCGCAGACATTGCTTAGTCTGCGGAGACTAACCTCGGATTGTAGCTGACCCTATTAGGGTTTTGCGCCGACCTGACTGACCTCTGGGCTATTTTCAAGACCCGAGGCAGTGCTTCACAGGGCTAATGACTGATTTGACGGGCCATACGGATGGCCGCCTTGAGACTGGACGCATCGGCTTGGCCCGTTCCGGCCAGATCAAAGGCCGTACCGTGGTCCGGACTGGTACGCACCAGCGGCAATCCCAAGGTGACATTGACACCCTGCTCTACGCCCAGGTACTTCACGGGTATGAGGCCCTGGTCGTGGTACATGGCCACCACAACATCAAATTCCCGCTCATGACCTGGTTTGGCGCGGGCGCGCATGAAAACGGTATCCGGTGCGAAAGGTCCGTGAACCGACAGCCCCTCCTGCCGCGCCTGCGCCATGGCGGGGGCGATGGTGTCGATTTCTTCGCGACCGAACAAGCCGCCTTCCCCCGCGTGCGGGTTCAGGCCCGCCACGGCGATGCGGGGCGCACGCCCCAACAGGACGCCGAGGGCCTGGTGAGTGATGCGCAGCGTTTCCAGCACTTGCGCATAGGTGACCGCGTCCAAAGCATCCCTCAGTGACAGGTGGATGCTCACCAACACCGTGCGAAGCTCCTCATTGGCCAACATCATGCGTACCGGCAACTGAGCCACCGACACGCCTTGAAATTGAGCAGCTTGCGCCTGCAACAGCTCGGTGTGGCCAGGAAAGGCATCGAATGGTGCGCCGGCCGCGGCCAACGCTTCTTTGTTCAGCGGCGCCGTCACGAGGGCCGCTATGTCGCCACGCAAGGCCGCCTGTGCAGCCCAAACCACGCATTGGCCAGCCAATTGACCGGCGCGGGCGCTGATGCGTCCAAACGGGACCGGCGCCAGCGGCTCAGGACTCGGGTCGATGGACAAGACAGGCAATCTACCGGCCGGCACTGCGGCCAGTTGGGACACAGAGGTGATCACGGCAAGCGGTGTGGCGCTATGACCCGAAGGCTGCACCAAGGTAGCCGCCCGCTGCAAAGTGGCTACATCGCCCACCACAAAACAGCCCCTCGCCAGATCCGGCGCTTCTTGGAAGGCTTTGACGATGATCTCCGGCCCGATGCCCGCCGGATCGCCCATCGTGATGGCAAGCGGTTTGATGACTGGCATATCAGGCGGGGTTGTCAATGTCGATGAAGGTATGCGCGAGTCCAAGTTGGGTCGCCACCTGCGATGCCACCGCCGGCGCCCCATAGCGCTCGCTGGCATGGTGGCCGCAGGCTAAAAAGGCCACGCCACATTCACGCGCGTAGTGGGCTTGTGGCTCGGAAATTTCACCGGTGATGAAGGCATCGGCGCCGGCCGCAATCGCGTCTTCAAAATAGCCTTGTGCACCGCCACTGCACCAGGCAATTTGGCGAATAGGCCGGTCCGGGTCGCCCACGCTGACCACCGCGCGCCCCAGCTGATGCTCTACATGCGATGCCAAGGCCTGCGTTGATGCAAAACCCTCGCATTCACCCATGAAGCCCAGCTCCTGCTCGCCAAAACGGCGGTTTGCCTTAAGCCCCAGTCGCAAGCCCAGTTGTGCGTTATTGCCAAACTCAGGGTGCGCATCCAGCGGCAAGTGGTAGGCGATGAGGTTGATGTCGTGTGCAAGCAGCAGTGCAAGCCTTTGCTTCATCCAGCCGGTCACCCGACCGTCCTGTCCGCGCCAAAACAAGCCATGGTGAACTAACACAGCGTCGGCCTGAACCGCGATGGCCGCTTCGATAAAGGCCAGACTGGCAGTAACACCAGACACTATTTTGTGGACTTGTTTTCGCCCCTCCACCTGCAAGCCGTTGGGGCCGTAGTCGCGAAAACGTTCGGGCTGAAGCAGTGCGTCCAACGTTTGAATGAGTAGCTGTCGGTCCGTCATGTTGTCATTGTCCTTCAGAACTTGCCCTCTTGAATTTAGCCGACTCAAGTCCCTTTTAGCTGCCAGGCATCCCCTGTCCATCTACAATTTCGAGCTATGAAACGTTTTTGGCTCGTCTTTGCGCAAACCGTCACGGTCTTGCTTGCTGTGTATTTTGTGCTGATCACACTCAAGCCCGACTGGGTAGGCCGCCGGGGGGCTGGCCAGGTCGCGTTGTTGGAAGCGCCGGCGGACCACGCTGGCATCGCCCCGGCAGGCAGCCTGCGAAATGCTGCGCGCAGAGCCTCTGCGGCGGTGGTGAGCATTAACACCAGCAAAGCGCCGCGTAAAGCACCTAACGAGAACGACCCCTGGTTCCGTTTTTTCTTTGGTGACCAAGACAATGAACAACAAGCCAATTTGGGCAGCGGCGTCATTGTCAGCGCCAGCGGTTTTATCCTGACCAACTTTCATGTCATTGAGGGTGCCGACGACATCGAAGTTATCCTCAATGACAGCCGTCGCAGCCGAGCCAAAGTGATTGGCACGGACCCCGACAGCGACTTAGCGGTGCTCAAGATTGATCTGGACAAATTGCCCGTGATTGTTTTGGGCAACTCCGAGAACCTGCAAGTTGGTGACCCGGTATTGGCCATTGGCAACCCCTTTGGGGTGGGCCAGACGGTCACCAGCGGCATCGTCAGTGCGCTGGGGCGCAACCATCTGGGCATCAACACCTTTGAGAACTTTATTCAGACCGATGCCGCCATTAACCCAGGTAACTCGGGCGGCGCCCTGGTCGATAGCGAAGGGCATTTACAAGGCATCAACAGCGCCATCTACTCTCGCTCGGGGGGCAATATGGGCATTGGCTTTGCCATTCCCGTCTCCACCGCCAAGCAAGTGCTGCAGAGTCTGGTCACCGAGGGGCAAGTCACTCGGGGCTGGATTGGTGTCGAGCCCAATGATCTGACACCTGAGCTGGCCGAGACCTTTGCGGTCAAAACCACACGCGGGGTGATCATCACCGGTGTTTTGCAAAACGGGCCGGCTGCGGTGGCTGGCATTCGCCCCGGGGACGTGATCACGCAAGTGGCAGACAAACCGGTGGGCAATGTCAGTGATCTGTTGTCTGGGGTGGCTGCGCTCAAGCCCGGCGCACGTGCGTTGATTGGTGTTCAGCGTCAGGACAAAGCACTGACGCTAGAGATCACCCCGGGCGTGCGACCCAAGCCGCGCAAGAACCGACCTTAAAGTTGCCGTCTTCCCGGCGGCGACTTAGTCGGGCTTCGCTTCGCCATTCGCTTCGCTGTCCGGGGCTTGGGTGTGCTTGATGAACAGCACGGCGGCCCAGATCCCCATTTCATACAAGAGGCACATGGGCACAGCCAAGGCCAGCTGGGACACCACATCAGGCGGCGTCACGATGGCCGCGATGATGAAGGCCAGCACCACAAAATAGCCGCGAAAAGCCTTGAGTTTTTCTATGCTGACGACACCCATGCGTGCCAGCACGATCACCACGATCGGCACTTCAAAGGCCATGCCGAAGGCCAAAAACATGGTGAGCACAAAACTCAGGTAGGCCTCAATATCCGGCGCGGCAGTGATGCTCTTGGGCGCAAAACTCTGGATGAAGGCAAAGACCTGACCGAAGACAAAGAAGTAGCAAAACGCCACGCCGACAAAAAACAGCAGCGTGCTCGACACCACCAGCGGTAAGACCAGTTTTTTCTCGTGCGCATACAAACCCGGCGCGACAAAGGCCCACAGTTGCCACAACACCACCGGCAAGGCCATCAAAAATGCCGACATGAGCATGATCTTGAGCGGCACCATGAACGGCGAGATGACCGAAGTGGCGATCAAAGTCGCGCCTTTGGGCAAATGCGCCACCAAGGGCGCGGCCAGGATGTCATACAAAGCAGCTGGGCCGGGATAGATTGACAACACGATGGCGAAGAAGGCAATGCCCGCCATGGCCTTCATCAAGCGATCGCGCAATTCCACCAGATGCTGCACAAAGGGCTGTTCAGTGCCCGCGAGTTCGTCGTCTTTGCTGTGATCGTCTGACATGAATGACCTGAGGTTGATGCTGTGCGGATGTTGCCTGTGGCCATCCGGCGCTCACAAACGGATTAGAGGGGATGGGGCTTCAACTCAGCTTTTGAGGTCTGAACCGGGCAACGCGCGCAGCGCCGGACAAAGCCCGGGTACGCACGCCTTGTCGGGCCTTGTACCACTGGGGCATGGCCCCTTGTTTGAGCCGCCATTTTTTTCCGGGATGTTTGTATTCGGGTGGAGCAGCCTGGCTCGCATCAAAAACGGTACGACTGCCCTCCAAGGCGGCCGTGGTCTCAGCCCAGCTGTTCTCAAAATCGCTCGCTTGGGTTTGAACCGCGTCCTGCATCTCTTTGGCCGCGTCCTGCACCGACTCTTTCATCTTTTTGAGGTCCTCCATGTCCATGGAGCGGTTGACCTCGGCTTTGACATCGGCCACATAGCGTTGGGCTTTGCCCAGCAAGGTGCCGATGGTGCGCGCCACGCGCGGCAACTTTTCCGGCCCGATGACAATCAGTGCCACCGCGCCGATCAGCGCCAGTTTGGAAATACCAAGATCAATCATGCCTTGCGATCAGGCAGATCAGGGTTTTTGCTTGGCTTGAACGTCGATGGTGGTTTTGTCATCGGCCACGGCCGCATTCGCAACCTGCGCTGCAGGAGCCGCTGACTTGTCCTCGGTGGACGAGCCGTCTTTCATACCGTCTTTGAACCCTTTGACGGCGCCGCCCAGATCGCTGCCCAGGTTTTTCAGCTTTTTGGTGCCGAACACCATCACCACGATCAACAGAACGATCAACCAGTGCCAGATAGAAAACGAACCCATGTGACTCTCCTTAGGAATTAGCCGATTCTAAACGGCACACGTCCCATTTGCTGCCAAGGGTGAATCAACCTCGCAGCCAGGGACGGGGGCCGCCCATGACGTGGATGTGCAGGTGGTGGACTTCCTGCCCTCCTTCGGCCCCTGTATTGGTCACGATCCGAAAACCACCTTGTGGGTAAGGGCGGCAGCCCTCCTGCAATGCCAGCTTGGGCGCCAGTGCCAGCATGCGCCCCAGCAAGGGCGCATGCGCGTCCTCTACCTGGGCCA
>CANGMW010000004.1 GCA_947454695.1 Comamonadaceae bacterium
GACATTGTGCGACGCACCGGCTTGCTTGCGCGCTTGGCCGAGGATGCGCTTTGCCCCGACCTGCCAAGCGGCCTGAAAGCGGCTTGTCAGCCTGCGCCTGCATCTGACCGGTAAAATGCGCCCAAGAGGTCACATTCATGAATATCTTTCGCCGTCCCCATTACCTGTCCGAAGCCACCCAGTTCATTGACCAGCTCAAGGCCGATCGACCTGAACTGGACGCTGCGCAACGACAAGGCCGCAGCCTGCTGTGGGACAAAGCGGTAGACCGCCAGGCTTGGGAAGGCTTCAACGCCGCCCAGGTGGACCAACAGCCCTACGTCTACCAGACGAGCGCCAAGTAAACCGCCATGGGCTCAGCACCCTGACAACAGGGTCTGGCCGGTGACGTCATCTTGTCTATGAACACCCTTCCCGACACGCTTTTGCCCGGCGCCGACGAAACGGCCCTGACCTTGGCCTCGGGCATGCCCGAGGTGGTTGACCATGTGGCCGTGGCGCGCCTGTACGGCGAGCCGCTGTTTTCGATGCCGCAGGACCTGTACATCCCGCCCGATGCACTGGAAGTGTTCCTGGAGGCTTTTGAAGGCCCGCTGGACTTGCTGCTCTACCTGATCCGCAAGCAAAACTTCAACATCCTGGACATCCCTATGGCCGGCGTCACGCGCCAGTACCTGGTCTATGTCGAAGAAATCCGCTCGCGTAATTTGGAGCTCGCTGCCGAGTACCTGCTCATGGCGGCCATGCTCATCGAGATCAAATCGCGCATGCTGCTGCCGCCCAAAAAGACGGCCGAAGGCGAAGAAGTCCAGGACCCGCGCGCCGAGTTGGTTCGCCGATTGCTCGAATACGAACAGATCAAACTGGCCAGCACCCGGCTCAACGCCGTGCCCCAATACGGCCGCGACTTTCTCAAGGCGCAGGTCTACATCGAGCAATCCCTGCAGCCGCGTTTTCCGGATGTGCATGTGGTGGATTTGCAAGAGGCCTGGGCCGACATTTTGAAGCGCGCCAAGCTGGTCCAACACCACAAGATCAGCCGCGAAGAGCTCTCGGTGCGCGAGCACATGAGCATTGTGCTGCGCAAGCTCCAAGGCCAGCAGTTTGTTGAATTCGAAAAACTCTTTGACGCCGACAAAGGCACGCCCGTGCTGGTGGTGACCTTCATCGCCCTGCTGGAACTGGCCAAAGAAACCCTCATTGAGATCACGCAGGCTGAAGCGTTCGCACCGATTTATGTGCGGCTGGCCTATTCGCCGGCTTAAGGCCAGCTCACCTCCTCCGCTTTAACAAGCCCACGCCTGTGTCCTCTATTTCTCATCACTTTGACGTTCTGATCGTTGGCAGTGGTTTGGCAGGCCTGAGCGCCGCGCTGCACCTGGCCCCCACCCACCGGGTGGCAGTGCTGACCAAACGCGAACTCAACGACGGCTCCAGCCGCTGGGCCCAAGGCGGCATTGCGGCTGTCATGGGCGAAGGCGACACGCTGGAGTCGCATGTGCAAGACACCTTGGTGGCCGGCGCCGGTTTGTGTGATCTGGACGCCACCCGCTTCGTGGTGGAGAACGCCCCCGAAAGCATCCGCTGGTTGCAAGCGCTGGGCGTGCCCTTCTCGCAGGAAGACGGCCATCTGCACCTGACCCGCGAAGGCGGTCACAGCGAGCGGCGCATCGTGCACGTCACCGACGCCACGGGGGCCGCCGTGCAAGACACTCTGATGGCCAAGGTGCGCCAGACGCCCAACATCACCCTGTTTGAACACCACATGCTGGTGGACCTGATCACCAGCGCCAAGCTGGGTCAGTCCGGTCAACGCTGCCTGGGCCTGTACGCCCTGAACGAACAAAGCGACCGGGTCGAAACCTTCAGTGCGCCGCACACCATTCTGGCCACCGGCGGCGCGGGCAAGGTCTACCTGTACACCACCAACCCCGACACCGCCACCGGCGACGGCATTGCCGCAGCCTGGCGCGCGGGTTGCCGGGTGAGCAATATGGAATTCATCCAGTTCCACCCGACCTGCCTGTACCACCCGCACGCCAAATCGTTTTTAATCAGCGAAGCGGTGCGTGGTGAGGGCGGACGCCTGATCCTGCCCGATGGCACACGCTTCATGCCGGCCCACGACGAGCGCGCTGAACTCGCGCCACGCGATGTGGTGGCGCGCGCGATCGACTTCGAGATGAAAAAGCGCGGGCTGGACTGCGTGTACCTGGACATCTCGCACCAGCCCCTGGCTTTCTTGCAAGAGCATTTCCCCAATATTTATGCACGCTGCCTGGAACTGGGCATCGACATGGCCAAGCAACCCATTCCCGTCGTGCCCGCCGCGCACTACACCTGCGGGGGCGTGCTCACCGACCTGAGCGGGCGCACCGACCTGGCCGGCCTGCTCGCGGTGGGCGAAACCGCCTGCACCGGATTGCACGGCGCCAACCGCCTGGCCAGCAACTCACTGGTGGAGTGCATGGTCTACGCCCGCGCTGCGGCGCAGGCCATTGTTAATGAACCACAAGCGGTCAGCCCGGCCCTGCCGGCCTGGGATGACAGCCGCGTCACCGACCCCGATGAGATCGTGGTCATCTCCCACAACTGGGATGAGCTGCGCCGCTTCATGTGGGACTATGTGGGCATCGTGCGGACCAACAAACGGCTGGAGCGTGCCGAGCACCGCATCAAACTGCTGCAGGCTGAAATTCAGGAGTTCTATGCCAAGTTCCATGTGACGCGCGATTTGCTGGAGTTGCGCAACCTGGTGCAAGTGGCCGACCTGATCGTGCGCAGCGCACAAAGCCGTCACGAAAGCCGGGGCTTGCACTTCAGCCGCGACTACCCCAAACTCGCCCCGCAAGCACTGGCGACCACCTTAGTGCCCTCAGGGTCATAATCCCCTTTTCAAAGAGTTTTGTCATGCACCGCACCCTGCTGAAATCCAAAATCCACCGCGCCACTGTGACCGATTGCGAGCTCCATTACGAAGGCTCCTGCGCGATTGATGAGGACCTGCTCAACGCGGCCAACCTGATGGAAAACGAGCAGGTTCACATCTGGAACATCAACAACGGCGAGCGCTTTGTCACCTACGCCATCCGGGGTGAACGCGGCACCGGCATCATCTCGGTCAACGGTTCAGCGGCGCGACGCGCTGCCGTGGGCGACCTGATCATCATTGCGGCGTTTGCCCAAGTGCCCGAAGCGCAGGTTCAAGGTTTCGAGCCCCAACTGGTGTTTGTGGACGAGAACAACCGCATCAAAGAACAACGCAGCCACATCCCCGTGCAAGCGGCCCATGTGCCGGTGCACATCGATCACAACGGCGGCGACAGCGCCTGACATCCTGCAAGGAAGTAAGCCATGACCTTAGCCCAAGAACAAACCGTCACCCTGCACCGCCCCCGCAAGCCGGTGGCGACTACAGCGACACTCGCGCCTGCAGCCCAGCGCTGGAGCGTGGAAGCCATCGAGGCGCTGTTTGCCCTGCCTTTTCCCGAGCTGCTCTTCAAAGCCCAGAACATTCACCGCGAACACTTCAACCCCACGCAAGTCGAGTTCGCCACGCTGCTGTCAGTCAAGACCGGCGGCTGCCCCGAGGACTGCGGCTACTGCCCGCAATCGGCGTCGTTTGACACCGGCGTGACCGCCACCAAGATGATGGAACTCAATGAGGTTCTGTTTGCGGCACAGCGCGCCAAAGATGCCGGCGCCACGCGCTTTTGCATGGGCGCGGCCTGGCGCACGCCCAAAGACCGTGATGTGGAAAAAGTGGCCGAGCTGGTCAGCGCCGTCAAAGGTCTGGGGCTGGAAACCTGTGCCACCCTGGGCATGCTCAACGAAGGCCACGCCGAGACCCTGCGTGACGCGGGGCTGGACTACTACAACCACAACCTGGACACCTCGCCTGATTTTTACGGCGACATCATCACCACCCGCGACTACCAGGACCGGCTGGACACGCTGGCGCGCGTGCGCAACGCCGGCGTCAAAGTCTGCAGCGGCGGCATCGTGGGCATGGGGGAAAGCCATCGCCAGCGCGCCGGCCTGATTGCCGAGCTGGCCAATCTGTCGCCCTACCCTGAGTCGGTGCCCATCAACAACCTGGTGCGCGTCGAAGGCACGCCGCTGGCCGATCAGGCGCCGCTGGACCCGTTTGAATTTGTGCGCACGATTGCTGTGGCGCGCATCACCATGCCCAAAGCCCGTGTGCGCCTGTCGGCGGGCCGCCAGCAAATGGGCGACGCCATCCAGGCCTTGTGTTTTCTGGCCGGTGCCAATTCGATTTTTTACGGCGACAAACTACTCACCACCGGCAACCCGGACACGCAAGCCGATCTGGACTTGCTCAACCGTCTGGGCATGAGCCGCGGTGCCCCCGAGGCCTGAGCCAAGCCTTCGCCTGACATTTCAACGCGCGCTTTTCAACGTGCTCTTAACGGGAGAGACTCCATGAGCCAGTCCAGTCAACCCGCATCCCCTTACGGCACCCTGCCGCCCGCCTCCGCACCGGCCACCCGCAAACCGGTGAGCCTGCCGCGCCTGCAGGAAATGCACGCCCGGGGTGAAAAGATCACCATGCTCACGGCTTACGACGCCACCTTCGCTGCGGTGGCCGACGCCGCCGGTGTGGAATGCATTCTGGTGGGCGATTCGCTGGGCATGGTTTGCCAGGGCCTGTCGAGCACCGTCGGCGTGTCGCTGGAGACCATGCGCTACCACGTCGAGAGCGTCACACGCGGCGTGCAAAAGGTGCAAGGCACCTCGTGGATCATCGGCGACATGCCTTTTGGCACCTTCCATGAATCCAAGGACCAGGCCTTTCGCAATGCCGCCGTGCTGATGCAGGCCGGTGCGCACATGGTGAAGATTGAAGGCGGCGGCTGGACTGCCGACACAGTGCGTTTTCTGGTGGAGCGCGGCATTCCGGTGTGCGCCCACCTGGGCCTCACGCCGCAAACGGTGCACGCGCTGGGCGGCTACCGGGTGCAGGGCAAGACCGAAGAATCCGCCGCATTGCTCAAGCGCCATGCGCTGGAGTTGCAAGATGCCGGTGCCTCGCTGATGGTGCTGGAGATGGTGCCTGCGGCGGTGTCGGCGGACCTCACACGCGCCATGCCGCATTGCGCCACCATCGGCATCGGTGCGGGCGTGGATTGCGCCGGCCAGGTGCTGGTGCTGCACGACATGCTGGGCGTGAATCTGGGCAAGATGGCCAAGTTCGTGCGCAACTTCATGAGCGAAGCCGGCAGCGTGCGCGGCGCCATGGAGGCGTATGTGAAAGCGGTCAAGGACGGCAGCTTCCCCGTCAATGCCCAGCACGCCTGGTGAGCCGATGAAACTGGTTCACTCGATTGCCGATTTGCGTGCCGAGCTGGCCCAACACCAGCGCACGGCGTTTGTACCCACCATGGGCAATTTGCACGACGGGCATCTGGCTCTGGTGCGCCAGGCCAAACCTCTGGGCGATGTGACGGTGGCCAGCATCTTCGTGAACCGGCTGCAGTTCGGCCCCAACGAAGACTTCGATACCTACCCGCGCACCCTACAAGCCGATTGCGAGAAGCTGCACAGCGCAGGCTGCGATGTGGTGTTTGCGCCGGCCGAGAAAGACCTCTACCCCGAGCCGCAGACCTTCAGTGTGCAGCCGCCAGCCGAACTGGCCAATATTCTGGAAGGGCATTTCCGCCCCGGGTTTTTCACGGGCGTGTGCACCGTGGTGCTCAAGCTCTTCAACTGCGTGCAACCGCATGCCGCCGTGTTCGGCCGCAAGGACTACCAGCAGCAGATGATCATTCGCCGCATGGTGCAGCAGTTGGCGCTGCCCATCGAGATCCACACCGGCGACACCCTGCGCGCCGACGACGGCTTGGCCCTGTCCTCGCGCAACGGCTACCTGAGTGCCATCGAACGCGCCGAAGCGGTGCACCTCTCACGCGTGCTTCAAAGCATGGTGCAAGCCTTGCGGCAAGGGCCGCGCGGTGTATCAGCTATCCACGAACTGGAAGACCAAGCCATGCAGGCGCTGCGTCAACGCGGCTGGCAACCCGACTACCTGACGGTGCGCCGCCAGCACGACCTGCAAGCCCCGCAAGACGGCGACGCCTTGGTAGTACTGGGCGCCGCCCGCTTAGGGTCGACACGGTTGATCGACAACCTCGAAGTTTGAACCGTTCACCTTGCGAGCGTCGGCCGGCTTCGACCAGCTCAGCCCGAACGGGGGTTGATGCCCCCAAAGTTCGAATCAGTCGGACCGCAGAGACAGCATCAATGGTTCAAGCCGCACCGATATTCGGCACCAATCCACTCACCGGCTGCCCGGCTTTCAGGGCTGCGGTGAAGGCCAGCATGCGGTCGATGGGCACACGGGCGCGCGGGATGAGTGCCGGGTCCACCTGAATTTCATTGACACCCGTCTCCAGCACATGGGCCACACCAGCCAAGCCGTTCATGGCCATCCAGGGGCAATGTGCGCAGCTCTTGCAGGTGGCGCTGTTGCCCGCGGTGGGCGCTTCGATGAAGGTCTTGCCCGGGTTGAGCGTGCGCAGTTTGTGCATCATGCCTTTGTCGGTGGCGACGATGAACTCGCGTGCGTCCATCTCTTTGGCCGCCTTGAGGATGCCTGAGGTCGAGCCCACCGCATCGGCCAGCGCGATCACGTCGGCGGGTGACTCCGGGTGCACCAGCACCTTGGCACCGGGGTGCTCTTTCATGAGTTCACTCAGCTCGAAGGACTTGAACTCGTCGTGCACGATGCACGAGCCGTTCCACATCAGCATGTCGGCACCGGTTTCGCGCTGGATGTAGCCACCCAGATGCTTGTCGGGTGCCCAGAGGATTTTCTGGCCCTGCTCTTTAAGCGCACGCACGATGTCCAGCGCACAGCTGGAGGTGACCAGCCAGTCCGCGCGCGCCTTCACCGCGGCGCTGGTGTTGGCATAGACCACCACGGTGCGGTCGGGATGGGCATCGCAAAACGCGCTGAACTCGTCCACCGGGCAACCCAGATCGAGCGAGCAGTTGGCGTCCAGATCGGGCATGAGCACACGTTTTTCAGGCGACAAAATTTTGGAAGTCTCGCCCATGAAGCGCACACCCGACACCACCAGCGTGGTGGCCGCATGGTCGCGACCAAAGCGGGCCATCTCCAGCGAGTCGCTGACCAAGCCGCCGGTTTCTTCGGCCAGGACCTGCAGGTCCGGGTGCACGTAATAGTGCGAGACCATCACCGCATTTTTTTCTTTCAGCAAACGGCGGATTTTGTCTTTGAGCGCCGCGCGCTCGGCAGGCGCCGGCTCCACCGGCACCCGCGCCCAGGCGTGGCGCGTGGGGCAGGCGGGCTGCTCGTACTCGACATCGATCAAGGCTGACGCGCTGGTATTCATCACAACTCCAAAAATCGCATGGAAAAGTCAATCGCCTGAATGTCTTTGGTCAAAGCGCCAATCGAGATACGGTCAACGCCCGTGGCCGCGATGTCGCGCACGGTGGCCATGTTCACGCCCCCCGAGACTTCCAGAATCGCCCGGCCCTGGTTGATCTGGACCGCCTCACGCAAGGTGGGCAGGTCCATGTTGTCCAGCAGCACCATGGTGGCACCGGCCTGCAGCGCTTCTTGCAGCTGCGCCAGCGTCTCGACCTCGATCTCCACAAACTGTGCGCCAGGCGCCACCTTGGCGGCACGGGCCAGCACCTCACGCACACCGCCGGCAGCGGCGATGTGGTTTTCCTTGATCAGCACCGCGTCGTACAAACCGATACGGTGATTGGTGCCGCCACCGCAGCGCACTGCGTACTTTTGCGCCAGCCGCAAGCCGGGCAAGGTTTTGCGTGTGTCCACGATCTGCGCGCGGTTGCCCGGCACCGAGGCAACAGCCTGCACGAACGCTTGGGTGCGCGTAGCGACGGCACTGAGCAACTGCAAAAAGTTGAGCACGGTGCGCTCGGCGGTGAGCAGCGCGCGGGCTTGACCCCGAATTTCCAACACCACCTGATCGGCGTCGCAATGCTGCCCCTCGCCCACATGCCACTGCACCTGCGCCTCGGGGGCGAGTTGCTGCAAGGTGGCCATGGCCCAGGGCGTGCCGCACAGCACCGCCGGCTCGCGCGCCAGGATGCGGGCATGCGCCAGGCGCCCGGGGTCAATCAGGCCGGCGGTGAGATCGGCGTCACCCACGTCTTCGGCAATGGCGCGGCGCGCATCGGTGGCGGCGAGCTCGCGCAGGGCAGCGTCAGAGAAATCAAACAAAGTGGTCATGGCGTGATGTCAGACGGTGGGGAGGACGGTGACGAGTTGGGTCGTGAGGACAAAGACGAGCGTCATGGCGAACGTAATGGCGAACTTAATAGCGAGCGTATGGGCAAGTACGGTTGCGGCTTATTTGAACCGATCCAGAATTTTGCGGCTCTCGCGGCTGAGCATGGCCATGTCGCGAATCAGGAAATGGATGCCGTGTGAGTCGGTGATGATCAAGGTGTTGCCGCTCAAGCGGCGAATGTCTTCATCGCCACGCAAGACAAAGCGGGTGTCGCCCCGGTCGGTTGTCACCTCCCAGGTGCAGGGGGTTGAAAAACTCGTGACGCTGCGAATGGCCTGAATCTCCGGGATGAATTCGCGGCCTTGCAAGGCCTGACGCACCAGGTCTTGCGCCGGCTGGGGCAAGGCATCGAGCTGTTCGATCCAGGCGACTTCATGGCCGTCGACATCGAGCAAAGAAATGCAGGCCTGTGGCGACTGAATGGGGAAAGCGCGTACCGGCAACACGCCCGCATGCTGCAGACCCTCGGGCGTGGTCAACACCAATTTGCCAAACGCATTGCGCGCGAGCGTGAAGCGTTCGTTGAACACGGTTAGTCGGGATTGCGGCGCGTGGCTCATTGCGGCTCCTTGGCACTGGGGGTCACAGCGGCGTCATTGGCATCATCCAAGTCCACATCCATGTTGCGGGCCTGCGCCTGGTACAGGCCGTAGTAAGCGCCTTGACGTGCCATGAGGGCATCGTGCGTGCCTTCTTCGACCACTTCGCCGCGGTCCAGTACCACCAGACGGTCGGCGCGGTGCAAAGTGGACAAGCGGTGCGCAATGGCGATGGTGGTGCGGCCTTGCACCAGGTTCTCCAGCGCTTTTTGAATTTCTTTTTCCGTCTCCGAATCCACCGAGGCGGTGGCCTCGTCCAGGATGAGGATGCGCGGGTCGATCAGCAACGCGCGCGCAATCGAGATGCGCTGGCGCTCGCCGCCGGACAGGCCCTGACCGCGCTCGCCCACGATGGAGTCGTAGCCTTGCGGCAACCGCAGAATGAACTCATGCGCATGGGCCGCACGCGCCGCGGCCATGATGTCTTCGCGGCTGGCATCGGGTTTGCCATAGGCAATGTTCTCGGCGATCGTGCCGAAAAACAAGAATGGTTCTTGCAACACCAAGCCGATATTGCGCCGGTAATCGGCCACGCCGTAGCTCCGGATGTCCACGCCGTCCACCAAAATGGCCCCTTCGGACACATCGTAGAAACGGCAGATCAGGTTGACCAGCGTGGTTTTGCCCGAGCCGCTGTGCCCGACCAGGCCGATCATCTGGCCCGGCTCGATGGTGAGGTTGATGCCCCGGTTGACCTCGCGGTTGCCGTAGCGAAAGCCCATTTCCCGCACTTCGATGCGACCCTTCACCTTGCCTAATGGCAAGGGCTGTGCCGGCTCGGGCACGCTGGAGACATGGTCCAGGATGTCAAAAATCCGCTTGGCGGCCGAGGCCGATTTTTCCGTCCAGGACACGATGCGGCTCATGGAGTCAAGCCGGCCATAAAAGCGGCTGATGTAGGCGATGAAGGCGGTAAGCACGCCCACACTGATGTCGCCCTTGGACACCAGCCACACGCCGAACGCCCAGACCACCAGCAAGCCGGCTTCGGTCAGGAAGGACACGCTGGGCGAGAACAGCGACCAGATTTTGTTGAGCCGGTCGTTCACCGCCAGGTTGTGGCGGTTCGCGTCTTTGAAGCGACCCGATTCCCGGGTTTCCTGGGCAAAGGCCTTGACCACCCGCACGCCCGGAATGGTGTCGGCCAGCACACTGGTGACCTCGGACCAGACCCGGTCGATTTTCTCAAAACCGGTTTGCAGACGGAAACGCACCGCGCGGATCATCCACACGATGAAGGGCAGCGGCAACAGCGTGACCAGCGCCAGCATAGGATTGATGGAAAACAAAATGGCCGCCGTCATCAGCAACATGATCAAGTCGGTGGCGAAGTCCAGCAGGTGCAGGGACAAAAACACGCAGATGCGGTCGGTTTCGCTGCCGATGCGCGACATCAAATCGCCGGTGCGCTTGCCGCCGAAATACTCCAGCGACAAACGCAACAAATGGTCGTAGGTGGTGGTGCGCAAATCCGAGCCGATACGCTCGGACACCAACGCCAGGATGTAGGTTTTGGCCCAACTCAGCCCCCACGCCAACATGGCTGCCACCAGCAAGCCGCCCAGGTAGAGGGCCACCAGCATGGGGTCGACCTTGTCGCCACGCTCCAGCGGAATCAGCACCTCGTCCATCAAGGGCATGGTGAGGTACGGCGGCACCAGGCTGAAAGCCGTGCCCAGGAGCGTCAAGCCAAAGCCGGTGAACAGTTGCACGCGGTAGGGTTTGGCGAACTGCCACAGCCGAAACAGGGTCCAGGTGGACGGCGGGGTGTGGATGACCTTGGTACAGATCGGGCACTCGTCCTGGTCGGGGAGCAAGGGCGCTTTGCAGCTGGGGCACTCGTGGCTGCGGGGTTGAACCACCGGCTGGCCAGTGAGGCGGCTTTGCTGGAACAACTGAAATTGCTCCACCAGGCGGATCGCCTGCAGGTTTTGACCCAGGGTAAACCGCCAACTGGCCAGAAGACCTTGCGGGTCCAGCAGCTCCAGATGCCCAACGCCCGCATGGTCGTGGTGTGCGAGATCCAACCCATCGCGGTAATCCCAGCTACGCCAGTCAGCCTCCCCGGGCAGACGACTCAGCAGGCGCCGGTCGGTGGCAATCAGCAGGCCCGGGACGAAGCAAAGTTGAGCATCCAAGTCAACCTCCAACACCGCTTGAACGTTTTCTGAGGGCGTGAGCTGCTTTTGAGCTTCAAATCGCCAGAAAATAGGGATGTCACTGAAAGATAATGCACCAGTAACCGGGTTGTCGTGATTCATGGAGTCCAGTGCGTGTTGAGGGAAAAGGTGCCCGGTTCAAAATTAGGTGAAAACGATTTATCAATAACCATGTTGGAGACACCGTCGGGCTCAGGCCCGGCCCAGGTAGCGCTTGCATTGAGAAGGCTCGCAGCAAGTACCTGAGCGTCTAAGTTCATGACAGACCAAACCATCAAGTTTTTGCGCATCAGCCATCTGGGCGGCCCCAACATCTGGACTTACCGCCCAGTCATTGAGGCTTGGGTCGATATCGGCGCCCTGGAAGACAGCCCCTCCAACACCATCCCTGGATTTTACGAGCGTTTAACGGCTTGGTTGCCCGGCTTGGTTGAACACCGCTGCGGCATAGGCGAACGGGGCGGCTTTTTGCAGCGCCTGAAGGAAGGCACATGGGCCGCGCATATTTTGGAACATGTGACGTTGGAGTTGCAAAACATGGCCGGCATGCAGACCGGTTTTGGCAAGGCCCGCGAAACCGGCGTGCGTGGCGTCTACAAAATGGCGTTTCGCACGCGCCAGGAGCAGGTTGGCCGCGCCGCCCTGCACAGCGGCCGGGAATTACTGGAAGCTGCCATCCAAAACAAGCCGTTTGATGTGAACGCCGCTGTGGCGCGCTTGCGTGAAATGTGTGATGACCTGTGCCTGGGCCCCAGCACCCAAAACATTGTGCAAGCCGCCACCGACCGCAATATCCCGCACATCCGTTTGAACGAAGGCAACCTGGTCCAACTGGGCTATGGTGCCCAGCAGCACCGGATCTGGACCGCCGAGACCGACCGCACCAGCGCGATTGCCGAGAGCATCGCGAGCGACAAACAGCTCACCAAAACCCTGTTGCAATCCTGTGGGGTGCCCGTACCGCAAGGCGAAGAGGTAGACAGCCCGCAAGCGGCGTGGGAAGTCGCGCAGGACATCGGCCTGCCGGTGACCGTCAAACCATCAGACGCCAACCATGGCCGCGGCGTCTTCACCGACTTGAACACGCGCGAAGAAATCGAACAAGCCTATGCGGCCGCTGACCAAGAAGGCAGCAGCGTGCTGGTAGAGCGCTTCATCCGCGGCGAAGCACACCGACTGCTGGTGGTGGGCAACCGCATGGTGGCAGCCACCCGGGGCAAGATGCAAACCGTGGTGGGCGATGGCCGCGCTACCGTGCTGGAATTGATCGACAGCCAAATCAACAGCGATCCGCGCTGCGGCGAGGAGGAAGAATTCCCGCTGGAGCCGCTCAAGCTGGACAAAGAGCCGATCGCTCAAATGGAATTGCAGCGCCAGGGGCTGAGCGGCACCTCGGTCCCCGCTGAGGGACAAACCGTGCTGGTCAAACGCCATGGCGATCTGGCTTATGACGTGACCGATCGGGTTCACCCCCGAGTGGCCGCCGTGGCGGCTTTGGCCGCGCGCGTGGTGGGCTTGGACATCGCCGGCATCGACCTGGTGGCCGAAGATATTTCGCGCCCCTTGGATGAGCAAGACGGCGCCATCATCGAAGTCAATGCGGGGCCGGGTCTGCTGATGCACCTCAAACCCGCAGAAGGCGAGCCCCGCAATGTGGGCAAGGCGATCGTGCAACACCTCTTTGCGCAAGACGGCACCGACCGCATACCGATCGTGGGCGTCATCGGCACGCACAACACCACGCGCATTGCGCGTCTGGTCAGCTGGCTGTTGCACATCAGTGGCAAACAGGTGGGGCTGGCTTGCAAGGACGGTTTTTTCCTGGGCGCCCGCCAGATCCAGAACAACGACTGCACGGATTGGCAGACGGGCCAAAACCTGCTGATCAACCGCAATATCGAGGCCGCCGTGTTTGAACACACCAGCCGCAACATTTTGGCCGAGGGACTGGCGTATGACCGTTGCCTGGTCGGTGTGGTGACCGACATCAACCCCAGCGAAGACTTGAGCGAGTTCTACATTGACAGTCCCGAAAAACGCTACAACGTGATTCGCACCCAAGTGGATGTCGTCTTGCCCCAAGGAACCGCGGTCATGAATGCGGCCGATCCTCAAGTGGTGGAGATGGCCAAACTGTGTGATGGTCAGGTTATTTTTTACGGCCAAGACGAACAGCTCAGCGCCATTGCCAACAGCCGCGCGCAGGGCGAACGCGCAGTGTTCATTCGAGACGCCTTCATTGTGTTGGCCAAAGGTTTTGACGATGTGGCCCACATCCCTCTTTCATCACTCAAACCCAGCAAGGCCGCTCAACCTGAGATGGTGATGGCTGCTGTGGCCACCGCTTGGGCGCTGGACATTTCTCCCGAACTGATCAATGCGGGCCTGCGCAACTTTGATCCCACCCCTAAAAAGCATTACTAAGCCATGGAAGTCTCACGTATCCGGGCCCTGCGTGGCCCCAACCTGTGGAGTCACAACACGGCCATTGAAGCGGTGGTGACTTGCCAGCCGCAAGAATGTGCCATCAGCACGCGCAATGGCTTTGAGGCCCGCTTACGCGAGCGGTTCCCGCAGATCGGGGCCTTGCAAGCCTTTGGCAAAGACAACACGGTGCCGATGGCCCATGTGCTGGAAATTGCCGCCCTGGATTTGCAAGCGCAGGCCGGTTGCCCCGTCACCTTCAGCCGCACCACGCCCACCCCGGACGCCGGTGTGTTTCAGGTGGTGGTGGAGTACACGCAAGAAGCGGTGGGGCGACTGGCCTTTGAATTGGCCGAGGCCTTGTGCCTGGCCGCCCAAAACGACTTGCCGTTTGACTTGCAAGACGCTCTCACACGCTTGAATGAACTTGACGAAGATGTGCGCTTGGGCCCCAGCACCGGCGCTATTGCCGATGCGGCGCTGGCCCGCGGCATCCCTTACCGGCGTATGACCCAAGGCAGCATGATCATGTTTGGGTGGGGCAGCCAACAACGCCGCATTCAGGCCGCCGAACTCGATGCGACCAGCGCCATTGCCGAATCGATTGCGCAGGATAAACAACTCACCAAAAAACTGTTGGCCAGCGCGGGTGTGCCCGTGCCTTTGGGCTATGAGGTCAGCACGCCGCACGAGGCTTGGACACAAGCCCAGCGGATCGGTCTGCCGGTAGTGATCAAACCCAAAAACGGCAATCAAGGCAAAGGGGTGACGGTCAACATCACCAGCCGCGAACAGCTCAACGCCGCATTTGCCGCAGCAAGCGAGTATGACGACGAAATTCTGGTGGAACGCTACATGCCAGGCAACGATTTCCGTTTGCTGGTGGTGGGCAACAAGCTGGTCGCAGCCGCACGGCGTGACCCGCCCAGCGTGGTGGGCGATGGCGTGCAGACCGTGCGCGAGTTGGTTGAGCAAGTCAATAAGGACCCGCGCCGTGGCAGTGGCCACGCCACCACGCTCACCAAAATTCGTTTTGATGACATCGCTTTGGGATGCCTGGCCATCCAGGACATGAATGCTGACACGGTGCCCCCCAAGGGCAAACGCGTCACCCTGCGCCACAACGCCAACCTGTCCACCGGTGGCACCGCCACTGATGTCACCGATGACGTGCACCCCGACGTCGCGCAAAGCGCCGTGGCTGCGGCACAGATGGTGGGCCTGGACATTTGCGGCGTGGACATGGTGTGCGACAACATCCTGCAGCCATTGGAAGAACAAGGGGGTGGCGTGGTGGAAGTCAATGCTGCGCCGGGCCTGCGCATGCACTTGTCACCCTCTTTCGGAAAAGGCCGTGCGGTGGGCGAAGCCATCATCAACACCTTGTTTGGTGACAAAGGTAATGGCCGCATTCCGGTGGTGGCCGTCACCGGCACCAACGGCAAAACCACCACGGTGCGGCTGATTTCCCACTTACTCACCCGCAAGGGCTTGCGCGTGGGCATGACCAGCACCGACGGGGTGTACATCGAAGGCCAGCGCATCGACACAGGCGACTGCAGTGGCCCCAAAAGCGCACGCAATGTGCTGCAACACCCCGATGTGGATGCAGCGGTGCTGGAAACTGCGCGCGGCGGCATGCTGCGCGAAGGCCTGGCGTTTGACCGCTGTGATGTGGCGGTGGTGACCAATGTGGGCAGCGGCGACCACCTCGGCTTGAACTACATCACCACCGTGGAAGACCTGGCGGTGCTCAAGCGCGTGATCGTGCAAAACATCAGCCCGCAAGGCATGGCCGTGCTCAATGCGGCCGACCCGATTGTGGCGGGCATGGCGCGCCACTGCCCTGGCAAGGTCACATTTTTCGCGGCTGACCGCACCCACCCGGTGATGGCCACGCAACTAGCGCAGGGGCGTCGCGTGGTTTATGTGGACGCAGGCGACTTGGTCGCCGCTGAAGGTGCGACCCAACACCGCATTGCCTTGGCCAACATCCCCGTCACGCTGGGCGGCGCGATTGGCTTCCAGGTAGAAAACGTCATGGCCTCGGTCGCAGCCGTCTGGGGTCTCGGGATGGACTGGAACGTTATCCGAAGCGGCTTGTCAGATTTTGAGAACGACAGCGATAACGCCCAAGGCCGGTTCAACATGTTCCAGTTCCGCGGTGCAACCGTCATTGCCGATTACGGCCACAACCCTGACGCCATGTTGGCACTCGTGCAAGCGGTGAACGCCCTGCCCGCCAACAAACGCTCGGTGGTGATCAGCGGTGCGGGCGACCGTCGCGATGAGGATATCCGCCAGCAAACGGTCATTCTGGGTGACTACTTTGACGAAGTGGTGCTCTACCAGGACCAATGCCAGCGTGGCCGCGCCGATGGTGAAGTGCTGGCGCTGCTGCGTGAAGGACTGGTGCAAGCCAAACGCACCACCGTCACCCATGAAATCCGAGGGGAATTTGTGGCCATCGACACGGCCATGGACCAGCTCTCCCAAGGCGATCTGTGTCTGATTCTGGTCGATCAGGTCGAAGAGGCGTTGGCCCACATCGCGTCACGTATTGCGAGCGAGCCCGCCTGAGTCAAGGGACTCTGGCGTTCACCTCAGGCGTTCACCTCAGGCCGACTTCTCGCTGCCGGGATCTCGCCCCATGAGGGCTTGCACGGCTTGTGTGGCGTGCAGCCGACCATCGATTAAGTCCACAACACATTGCGCAATTGGCATGGACACCCCCAGTGTGGCTGCGCGTTGCACCACTGTGCGCGCGCAGTAAACACCCTCGGCCACATGGCCCAATGAGGCCACCGCCTGCGCCAGCGTTTGCCCTTGCGCCAGCAACAAACCGACTTTGCGATTGCGGCTCAAGTCACCCGTGGCGGTGAGGACCAAGTCACCCAAGCCGGACAAGCCCATGAAGGTTTCAACGTTCGCGCCCAAAGCCAGGCCAAGGCGGGTCATCTCGGCCAGGCCGCGCGTGATGAGTGCCGCACGGGCGTTAAGTCCCAAAGCCAGGCCATCACACAAGCCTGTGGCAATGGCCATCACATTCTTCACGGCACCGCCCACTTCGACGCCGGTCAGATCGTCATTCGCATAGACGCGCAAACTGCTGCTGTGAAACGCCTGCACCATCGCATCACGAACGCGGTCATGCACACTCGCAGCCACCAAAGCAGTGGGCTGCCCCCGTGCTACTTCGAGGGCAAAGCTGGGGCCGCTTAAGACGCCGGCCAGCAAACCCGGAGCGACTTCGGTCTGGATTTCATGACCCATCAAGCCCACGGCGTGGCCCTGGGCCGGCTCAAAGCCTTTGCACAGCCAGACCACCGGCTGGCGCACGCCCCGCAGTTGCTCGAGCATGCCGCGCAAACCCGCCATCGGGGTGGCCACCACAATCAAATCGGGCGCAGGGTTTGTCCCCAAAAGCAGGTCCAAGGGCCGGTTATCCACCCGCAAGGCCTCGGGAAATAGCTGTTGCGGCAGGTAGCGGGCATTGACGCGCTGTGACTGCATGTCAGCCGCTTGAGCCACATCGCGCGCCCACAGCGTCACCGCATGGGGTGCTCGGGGGTTTGCCGCGGCGCTGATGGCCAAGGCCGTACCCCAGGCACCTGCACCAAGAATCAGGATGTTCATGGCCGTAAGCGCAGACCCAAAAGACCAGTGGCGCTTATTGCACCACCGCCTGCGCCGCCTGGGCCTGCTGCTGTTCGTACATGGACTGGAAATTGATTTCTGACAAATGCACGGGCGGGAAACCGGCGCGCTGCACCAGGTCCGCCACATTGCCACGCAGGTAGGGGTAAACAATTTGCGGGCAGCCGATGCCCAACACCGGGGCGATTTGCTCGTCGCTCAAATGGCGGATTTCAAAAATACCGGCTTGGGTCACCTCCACCAAAAACACGGTGCGGTCTTTGATCTGGGTGTGGACCGTGGCCGTCACGCTCACCTCGTACATGCCATCGGCAATATTTTTGGCGTCCACGCCGAGTTGGATGTCCACCGAGGGTTGGGCTTCTTCGCGAAGAATGTCCGGTGAGTTGGGTTGTTCCAGGGAGCAGTCTTTGAGGTAGACGCGCTGAATGTGGAACACGGGTTCTTGCTGGTCAGCCATGGTTTTCTTTCTTAATCAGATGTGCAGGATTATCTCAGGCGGCGTTGAGCAGGGGCAGCAAACCGCCTTGGCCATCGAGCGCGACCAGGTCGTCGCAGCCGCCCACATGGGTGGTGCCAATGAAAATTTGCGGCACGGTGCGACGCCCTGTGATGGCCATCATGTGATCGCGGGCCTGGGGATCGGTGTCGATGCGAATTTCTTCAATGGTCGCCACGCCTTTGGACTTCAGGATTTGCTTGGCCCGGCTGCAATAGGGGCAGACGGCCGTGGTGTACATCTTGACGGTTTGCATAAAAAGTTCCTGTGTATCGCTTCAAAGTGGGGTCAAAGGACTGATCAGCCTTTTTCAATCGGCAAACTGGCCTCTTGCCAGCCTTTTAAGCCGCCGGCCAGTGACTGCGCATTGGCGTAGCCCTGCGCTTTGGCAATGCCGGCCGCGCTCTTGGATCGCATGCCGCTTTGGCAGGTGAAGATCACCGGCAGTTCCTTGTTTTTCACGACCTCGGGCAACTTTTTGGCCAATTCAGCCAAGGGGATGTGTTTAGCACCTGCCACATGGCCGGCGGCAAATTCGTGCACTTCGCACACATCAATGACCACCGCCCGCTCGCGGTTGATCAATTGCACGGCCGCTGCGGCCGAAAGCGTGCCGCCTGCGGCACCCTTGATCGAGGGCCACAGCAGCAAGCCACCGGAGGCCAGCGCCACCAAAATCAGGGTCCAGTTGTCAATGAGAAATTTCACGCTAATCCTTGTGTTTTCAATGTCTGAGACACTGATTTTAGAATGGAGGGCCAAATGCTGTGGGAGCGACCGCCTAAACCCCGCCAAATGGCCCTTGAATCGTCCTTGAACTTTCCTGATTTTTGCAATCACCATGTACAAACTCGTGCTCATTCGCCACGGCGAATCAACCTGGAATCTTGACAACCGTTTCACCGGCTGGACCGATGTGGACCTCACACCCACCGGTGTGGAACAGGCCAAACAGGCGGGTCGACTGCTCAAAGCCGATGGCTTTGACTTTGACGTGGCCTACACCAGCGTGCTCAAACGCGCCACCCGCACCCTGTGGCACTGTCTGGATGAAATGGACCGCACCTGGCTGCCGGTGGTCAACAGCTGGCGGCTCAACGAGCGCCACTATGGCGCCCTGCAAGGCCTGAACAAAGCCGAAGTCGCTAAGCAATACGGTGACGCACAAGTCTTGATCTGGCGTCGCAGCTATGACATCGCCCCCCCGGCGCTCACCGCGCAGGATGCCCGTTGCGAACGCGCCGACCCACGTTATGCCCGCCTCAAGCCAGAAGAGGTGCCCCTGACCGAATGCCTCCAAGACACCGTGGCGCGCGTGGTGCCGTTTTGGAGCGAAGCGCTGGCACCCGCCATCAAGGCAGGCAAACGCGTGGTCGTTGCCGCGCACGGCAACTCGATTCGGGCCTTGATCAAGTACCTGGACAACATCTCCGACGCGGACATCGTGGGACTGAACATTCCCAATGGCATCCCCTTGGTCTATGAATTGGATGCCAATTTGCGTCCTATCCGGCACTATTACCTGGGCGACGCACAGGCTGCCGCCGCCGCAGCCGCAGCCGTGGCGGCCCAAGGCAAAGCATGATTAACCGCCCCCAACACGTCCTTGATGGCGAGCGTGTATATTGAAGGACTAAGGGAATATTTATGGGCCAAAAACTCAAGATTGCAGGTTGGATCTCTGTTGGTGTGTTAGCCGGTGCACTGACCACGGTGTCTTTACAGACCGTCGCACGCGGCACCCTCACGCCGCTGCCGCTTGAGGAGCTGCAGCAGCTCGCTGCGGTCTTTGGGATGATCAAGTCCGATTACGTCGACCCGGTGGATGAGAAAAAACTCATCACCGACGCCATCTCGGGCATGGTGGCCAGCCTGGACCCGCATTCCCAGTACTTCGACAAAAAATCTTACAAAGAATTCCGTGAAGGCACGACTGGCCGTTTCGTCGGCGTGGGCATTGAGATTTCCCAAGAAGATGGTCTGGTCAAGGTGGTCTCGCCCATTGAAGGCTCGCCGGCCTTTCGCGCTGGTCTCAAACCCAATGACCTGATCACCAAAATCGATGACGCCGCCGTGAAGGGCTTGACGCTGAACGAAGCGGTCAAACGCATGCGGGGCGAGCCCAATACCAAAGTTGTTCTTCTGGTATTTCGCAAGGACGAGAACCGCACCTTCCCGGTCACCATCGTGCGCGAAGAGATCAAAACCCAGTCCGTCAAAGGCAAGGTGATGGAGCCAGGCTATGCGTGGGTGCGCCTGAGCCAGTTCCAGGAGCGCAGCGTTGAAGACTTTGTGCGCAAGATCGAAGAGATCTACAAGCAAGAGCCTGCCCTCAAAGGCATGGTGCTTGATTTGCGCAATGACCCCGGTGGTTTGCTTGATGCGGCTGTCGCCGTATCTGCAGTCTTTCTGCCAGACAACGTGACGGTCGTGTCCACCAATGGTCAACTGCCCGAGAGCAAGTTCACCTTCAAGGCCGCGCCCGAGTTCTACCAGCACCGTGGCAACAACGACCCGCTCAAACGACTGCCCCCTGCCTTGAAAACCATTCCCCTGGTGGTGCTCGTGAATGAAGGTTCTGCTTCAGCCAGCGAAATTGTGGCCGGCGCACTGCAAGACCATAAACGCGCCACGATCATGGGCAGCCAGACCTTTGGCAAGGGCTCGGTGCAAACCGTGCGCCCCTTGGGTCCGGATTCCGGCCTGAAGATCACCACCGCGCGTTACTACACACCCAGCGGCCGCTCCATTCAAGCGCGCGGCATCGTGCCCGACGTTTTGCTCGATGAAACCGCACAAGGCAATTTGTTTGCGGCATTGCGCACTCGCGAGGCCGATCTGGAAAAACACCTGAGCAGCGGCCAAGGCAGCGAGAAAAAAGACGAGGCCCGTGAAAAAGCCCGGGACGAAGCGCTCAAAAAATTGGAAGACGAGACCAAAAAGTCGCCCGCTGATCGCAAGCTACCCGAATACGGCAGCGACAAAGACTTCCCATTGATGCAAGCCTTGAACCAGCTCAAAGGCCTGCCCGTGTTGGCCAGTAAGACGCAAACCGAGCGCAAAGAAGAAGCCAAAGACAACTGATCCTGCAGCGGGCTTTTGCGGCTCGCGGGTCATGCCATGAACGACGACCAGTTGCTTCGCTATTCGCGCCATATCCTGCTCGACGAGATCGGCATTGAGGGGCAATCGCGCATTTTGAACAGCCACGCACTGGTCATCGGCGCCGGTGGCCTGGGCTCCCCCGTGGCCTTGTACCTGGCTTCAGCGGGCGTGGGCACCATCACGTTGGTCGACCATGACACGGTCGACATGACCAATTTGCAGCGCCAGATTGCGCACACTGAACAGCGCGTGGGTTGGGAAAAAACTCAATCAGCCCAGGCGGCCATGACGGCCATCAACCCGCAGGTTCGCATCCACGCGCTCACCGAACGCGCCGATGTGCCCCTGCTGGACAAACTCGTGACGCAAGCCGACATCGTTTTGGATTGCAGCGATAACTTCAAAACCCGCCATGCAGTCAATGCGGCGTGCGTCAAGCACCACAAGCCGCTCGTCTGGGGCGCGGCCATTCGTTTTGACGGGCAGATCTCAGTGTATGACCCGGCTGTGGCCAATGCCCCGTGCTACGCCTGTGTGTTTCCACCGCAAGCCGATTTTGAAGAAACCCGCTGCGCCACTATGGGCGTGCTGGCCCCGCTGGTGGGCATCATCGGCACCATGCAGGCAGCCGAAGCACTCAAGTTGCTCAGCGGCGCAGGCGCCTCGCTGGCAGGTAGGCTCTTGATGCTCGATGGCTTGCACATGCGCTGGACCGACGTGCAAGTGCCGCGGGATGCGCATTGCAGCGTGTGCGGGCACCCCCACCCGGCCGCATAAGGCTGGCCCCGCAGCAGGCGTTTTCAACGGCTCAATGGCAGGAGCCAAACCGCCGGCGAAAGCGACGCGGCTCTTCGGCCTGCGCTTGCGAAAACAGACCGAGCTGATGCTGCCTGGCCTGCGCCTCATAAGCCGCATAGCCGCCGCGGTGGCGTTGTTGCCCGTAGGACCATGCCAATCCCTGGCTCACCATCCAGGCGCCCACATCCTGACCTTGATATTGAATTCGCGCCAACTGACGGCCGTATTGATCGACGGCATGGCCTCTGACTTGCACATACTGACCCAGGACCCGGTTGGATAAAGCGGCTTTGGCCTCGGCGCCAAAAGGCTGACAGATTTCCGGGGCATCAATGCCCACGATCCGTATATTGCGAGGCGCGTCACCATTCATCGGCCGGACCCACACCGTGTCGCCATCGGTGACATGCGTGACAGTGCCTGTCCAGCTCGTGCTCATGGCAGCCTGCGCCGATGGCAGCATCAGCAGTGACAGAACCGTGCACGCCTGCACCAACCTGTCGCGCATCGTTTTGCTCGTGAATCTCATGTTGGCGTGTGTTCAAAAATTTCAGACTAACACTGCTGCAGCACTTGCATAGGGGTGAGTTGTAACCAGCTCCAGCAGCCAGCACATTCAAGCGGTGAGAATCCAGCCTTCCAGCGGATCCATGTGCGCAGGCAAGCCATAGCGGGGCGCACCCTGCAGTTCAGCCCAAGCGGCTTGCATGAGGCACAGCACAGCGTCGAGCGTATCCCCGCTGGCGTCATCGATCACTGCGTCGTGTTGGGCATGGGTGAGCTTCAAGCGAAGACCCAGCCGCGTTTGGCCGTGCTCCAGCGCCATGACCAGGTCTTTTCGGGCAATGAGGCGATCCGGGGTTTGGCGGGCTTTGTCATCGCTTTTGTAGCTGCGCTGCCCCAACACTTCGCGCGCGAGCAGGCCGGGGTAGGCCTCCAAGGCCACGCGCTGCACATCCCCGTCATGCAGGCCCGGCAAATTCACCCCGGCGGCGAGCAATTGCTGCACGCCGGCATGCAGCATGTAGGCCACTGGCGGGTTGATCCATTTCATGGAGGGGCTGGATTTTGCCAGCAAATCGGTCGCGCGGTGCGCGAACTTGGACCCCGCTGGTCGCGCGTTGCAAAACGCAGCGAAGGTGTCGCGGATCTCAGCACGGCTCAAGCCCGCATAGTGTTGCATGCAGGGCAGCCACAACTCAGGCCAACCCAAATGCTGCACCAATGTGCGGGGCAAACCAAACGGAAAATCAAAGCCGCCGACCCATGGTGTGGGTTGTTGGAGCCAATGGCCAAAGCGGGAAAGGGTTTCGAATTTTTCGAGTTGTTGAAGCGCCACCCGGTTTTGCCGCACGGTGCCGATGGCCACCACGATGCGTTTTTGTCGACTCGGGCTGCTGGAAAAATCGCAGCCAATCAGTACCGGCTCAGACACGCTCAAACTCGTTCTGTAAGGACCACGCGAGAGCGCATCTTAATTTCTGGGAATCAAAGACAAAAACTCTTTGCGCAAGTCAGAGTTGTTGAGGAACTGGCCCCGCATGATGGAGTTGATCATTTTGCTGTCGTTGTCTTTAACGCCGCGCCAGGCCATGCAAAAGTGGGTCGCCTCCATCACCAGCGCCAAACCGTCGGGGCGCGTTTTTTCTTCAATCAAATCCGCCAGTTGAACAATGGCTTCTTCCTGGATTTGCGGACGACCCATCACCCATTCGGCCAGACGTGCGTACTTGGACAAGCCGATCACATTGGTTTTTTCGTTCGGCAAAACACCAATCCAAACCTTGCCCATGATGGGGCAGAAGTGATGGGAGCAGGCGCTGCGCACCGTGATCGGGCCCACGATGAGCAGCTCATTGAGGCGCTCGGCATTGGGGAATTCGGTCAGCGTGGGCATGCCAACATAGCGGCCCTTGAACACCTCGTTCAAATACATCTTGGCCACACGACGCGCCGTGTTGCTGGTGTTGTGGTCCGTGTCGGTGTCGATCACCAGACTGCTGAGAACGTCCTGCATTTTGTCGGTGACTTCATCCAGCAATCGCTCGAGCTCACCGGGTTCGATGAACTCGGCAATGTTGTCGTTGGCATTGAAGCGTTTGCGCGCAGCCTGCAGGCGTTCGCGGATCTTGACGGAAACAGGGGTTCCCTCGTCGCTGTCTTGCGGATTCATGGCAGGTGGGGTGAGCTTGGACATGGCCTCATGTTACCAGCGATTGAGAAAACCTCCCTCGGTTCAAGGCCTTCAAGCACTGCCGCAAACGCTCCCGAATTCATAGCAAAAAACAGTCCCGTCACCCCATCAGCCCGTTGGCCGGCCAGCTTGAGTCCAGGAGCTTGAACTCCGCGATCAGTGGCAAATGGTCCGACATGCGCCACCAGGCCCGCCCCTTGGGCACCTGCACCGCGACCGGCTGCAAGCCACGCGCGTAGACGTAATCCAGCTGCACCAGCGGCAGGCGCGCAGGAAACGTCAGGTGCTGCGAAGGCTGCCAGCAGTGCAGCTGCATGGATTGCATGAGCAGCCGCACCCGTTGGCCCCAGTCATTGAAATCGCCTGCAATGAGCAGCGGCGCATCAGCCGGGATTTCGCGTGCAATGAAGCGCTGCAGCTGGGCCACTTGTCGCATGCGGCTCGCACCGATCAGCCCCAGGTGCACCACCACCACATGCACGGTGCGCTGTTGAAAGAGCACCTCGCAGTGCAACAAACCGCGCTGCTCAAACCGGTGATCCGAGATGTCTTCGTGCTGGTGCATGGCAATCGGCCAGCGCGACAGCAAGGCGTTGCCGTGTTCGCCATGCCGGGTGTAGGCATTGGTGCGGTAAACCGCCTCATAGCCGGGTGGCGCCAAATATTGCGCCTGAGGCTGTACAGGCCACAGCGGAAAATGTTGCGCCTCGCGGCGGTTCAAACTGCGCACCTCTTGCAAACACACGATGTCAGCATCCATCTGTTCCACCGCCAGACCCAGGTTGTGAATTTCCAGCCGGCGACGCGGCCCCAGGCCCTGCACGCCTTTGTGGATGTTGTAGGTGGCCACGCGCAGCAGGGTCATGATGCAAACTGCGGCAGCAGCAGACAGGCCTCGGCGTTGGAGGGCGAATAGCAAGCATCCGCCGCCTGCTGCCAGGGCAGCCAACGCCACTCGGTATGTTCACGCGGGGCAAGCCGTATCGGCGTGTCGGCCGGCACTTGCAGTCCAAACAGGTGTTCGGTGTTGTGGGTGACCTCCGGCGCATAGCGGTGACGCCAACGCGGGTAAATCTCGTACACATTTTCAAGTGTCCAGTCTTTCAAGTGCACCGACAAAGGGGACGCGTGCGAACAATCGACACCCGTTTCCTCCATCACTTCGCGAATGGCTGTTTCCCGGAACGTTTCGTCCAAAGCATCTTTAGAACCGGTCACCGATTGCCAGAAGTCGGGCGCATCGGCGCGTTTGATCAACAAGATATCCCACGCGGGGGTGTACATCACCACCAGCACCGATTGGGGAATTTTGTAGTTCGGGTTCATGGCGATTCAGGGGCAAGCGTCATCCAAAGTACCATCAAAAAAGGGCGCTCGCGCGCCCTTGATCGATGGTGAACACCATTCAGCCGGCCTTGACCAAATCGGCGTTGCGCAAGCGGATGTGCAATTCGCGCAACTGCTTTTCGTCCACCGCGCTGGGCGCCTGGGTGAGCAAACATTGCGCGCGCTGGGTTTTGGGGAAGGCGATCACATCGCGGATTGATTCGGCCTTGGTCATCAAGGTGACGATCCGGTCCAGACCGAATGCCAGGCCACCGTGGGGCGGTGCGCCGTACTGCAAGGCATCGAGCAAGAAGCCGAATTTGGCCTGCGCCTCTTCCGGCGTGATCTTCAAGGCGTCAAACACTTTTTGCTGCACATCGGCGCGGTGGATACGCACCGAGCCGCCGCCCATTTCCCAGCCGTTGAGCACCATGTCGTAGCCCTTGGAAATGCATTTCTCGGGCGCAGTGACCATCCAGTCTTCATGGCCGTCTTTGGGCGCGGTGAAAGGATGGTGGGTGGCGGTGTAGCGCTGGGCTTCGTCGTCGTACTCGAACATGGGGAAGTCCACCACCCACATCGGACGCCAGGCGTCTTCAAACAAACCGTTCTTGCGGCCGAACTCGCTGTGACCGATCTTGATGCGCAGGGCGCCGATCGCGTCGTTGACGATTTTGGCCTTGTCCGCGCCAAAGAAAATCAGGTCGCCATCCTGGGCGCCGGTGCGCTGCAGCACCGCTTCCAGGGCCTTGTCGTGAATGTTCTTCACGATCGGGCTTTGCAAACCGTCACGGCCTTTGGCCAGTTCGTTCACACGGATGTAGGCCAGCCCTTTGGCGCCGTAAATCTTGACGAACTCGGTGTAGGCATCGATCTCGCCGCGGCTGATACCACCGCCTTCTTTGGAGCCACCGGGCACGCGCAAGGCGACCACGCGGCCGCCCTTCATGGTGGCAGCGCCTGAGAAAACCTTGAAGTCCACATCGGCCATGACATCGGTCACTTCCGAGAAGGTGAGTTTCACGCGCAGATCGGGTTTGTCGGAACCGTACAAATACATGGCCTCGGCATACGTCATGACCGGGAACTCACCCAGGTCCACCCCGATGGTGTTTTTGAACACGGTGGTGATCATGCCCTGGAACATCGCACGAATTTCTTCCTCTTCCAGGAAAGAGGTTTCGATATCGATCTGGGTGAATTCAGGCTGGCGGTCGGCGCGCAGGTCCTCGTCGCGAAAGCATTTGGTGATCTGGTAGTAACGGTCGTAGCCGGCCACCATCAGCAATTGCTTGAACAACTGCGGGCTTTGCGGCAGGGCGAAGAACATGCCGTCATGCACGCGGCTGGGCACGAGGTAATCGCGCGCGCCTTCGGGCGTGCTCTTGGTGAGCATGGGGGTTTCGATGTCGATGAAGCCATTGGCGTCCAAAAACTTGCGCACTTCCATCGAGACCTTGTAGCGCAACATGAGGTTGTTCTGCATGTACGGACGACGCAGATCCAGCACCCGGTGCGTGAGGCGCGTGGTCTCGCTCAGGTTGTCGTCATCGATCTGGAATGGGGGCGTGACCGACGGGTTGAGCACCGTCATCTCGTGGCACAAAATCTCGATCTTGCCGCTCTTGAGGTTGTCGTTGGTCGTGCCATCGGGCCGCGCACGCACCAGACCCTTGATCTGGATGCAAAACTCATTGCGCAGGCCCTCGGCCACTTTGAACATGTCGGCACGATCAGGGTCGCACACGACCTGCACATAGCCTTCGCGGTCACGCAGATCGACAAAAATCACGCCGCCATGGTCGCGACGACGGTTGACCCAGCCGCACAGGGTGACAGTTTGGCCCATCAGGGCATCGGTCACAAGACCGCAATAGTGGGAGCGCATGGCCATAGAAATACTTTCAGCGAAAAAAAGGGGTTACTGGCTTTTATCGACCAGCGTCAGATGCGGGTTCTTCGGTCCACCGGGAACGATCACACCCATGGAAATCACATACGTCAGCGCCTCGTCAACCGACATGGCGAGTTCAATGCAATCGGTTTTTTTGACCATCACGAAATACCCGCCCGTGGGGTTGGGCGTGGTGGGCACATACAGACTGAGGTACTCACCGTTCAGGATATGGGCCAACTCGCCTCCGGGTGTGCCGGTGACAAACGCGATGGTCCACATGTCGTCGTGCGTCCACTTCACCAGCACAGCCTGACGAAAGGCATTGCCCTTTTCTGCGAACAAGGTGTCAGACACCTGTTTCACACCGGAGTAAATGGAGCGCACCACCGGAATGCGATTGAGCAAGGCATTCCACCAGACCAGCAACTTGGTGCCGATGAAATTGGACGCCATAGCGCCGATCAGCAGGATCACGATCAATGCAAAGATGACGCCCAGACCCGGCACATGCAAGCCCAGGAACTGGTCCGGCTGCCAAGCGACCGGCAGGATTTTGAGGGTTTTATCCAGCGTTGAGACGACCCACTCCAGCACCCAAATGGTGATGATCAGGGGGGCCAGCACCAGCAGACCCGCAAGCAACCATTTGCGAAATTTAGCCATGGCGTGGGTGGTCATTAAGTGGCCGTGCTCGTGGACGATGCCGACGGTGCAGGGCTGGGCGCAGATTCGGATGAAGTTGATGCGGCTGGCTTAGGCGCAGGGGCGGGCGTATCAGCACCACCACTGGTGGGCGGGGCCACCGTGGTAGCGGACTCCGAAGAGGTGCTGCCACCCCGGAAATCGGTCACATACCAGCCGGAGCCCTTGAGCTGAAAGCCCGCAGCGGTGACCTGCTTTTTGAACGTGGCGGCACCGCAAGCGGGACAGTCGGTCAACACCGGGTCCGATATCTTCTGCAATATGTCCTTGGCATGGCCACAGGAGTCACATTTGTAGGCGTAGATGGGCATGGCGCGAGTGCTTGAAGGTGCAAAACCCTCAATTATAGGCAGTCATGCCCATTTCAAGGAATCAGCGCCGGCGGGGCCCTCAGTCCATTCCCGCCAGAATATGGTGGGGCGCATGCTGGTTGGCAATGGCCTGTGGGCCCAAAGAGCCCGCCAACATGCCCACCATGGCACTCAAAACCCCTGCGAGCTGCGCCGGGAAAACATCCCCGGCCGGAGTGGCCAGAAACAGGACCCAAGCCAACAGGCCTAAAACGATGGAAAAAATAGCGCCTTGCGTCGAGGCTTTTTTCCAGTACAGCCCGAAGGTCAGCGGCACAAAGGCGCCCACCAGCGTGACCTGATAAGCCCCTGACACCATCTCGTAAATGGGTGTGCCCTGCATCAGGATGGCGTAGACCAAGACGCAGGTGCTGAAGACCAGCACGGTGATGCGCATGGTACGCAGCTCTTGCTGATCGCCTTGCTGGGGTTGGAACTGGCGCCAGATGTTCTCGACAAAAGTCACGCTGGGCGCCAGCAGGGTGGCGGAGGCGGTGGATTTGATGGCCGAGAGCAAGGCACCGAAAAACAAGACCTGCATGACAAACGGCATCTTCTCCAGCACCAGCGTGGGCAAGACTTTTTGCGGGTCGTCTTTGAGCAGTTCGGCAGTCTGCTCGGGCATGATCACCAAGGCACTGACCACCAGGAACATGGGCACAAACGCAAACAGGATGTAGCAGATGCCACCGATCACCGGCCCGCGCGTGGCCGCATAGGGCGTGTTGGCCGACATCACCCGC